>JAODNL010000260.1 GCA_025465405.1 Pseudonocardiales bacterium
GACCTCGAGCGGGCCGTCGCCCGTCCGCGGCTTCATGGCCGCCATGCGTACCTCCTTGATGAGCGTGCAACGCTCACGTGCTTTGACATCCGCCCGTCATGCGGGCAGCTGCGACACCAGTTCCCGCTATTCTCCCGCATTGCGTGCTGCTCGCCCAAACCCGGGGTCGCGGTAGCGTCGCCAGCACCGACTGCGGAAGGATCTTTGACGTGTCTGAAGTGTCTGACGTGCTGCTGGTCGAGCGGGCCCAAGGCGTGGCGACCCTCACGCTCAACCGCCCCGACGCGATGAACGCGCTGTCGGTGACACTGAAGCAAGCACTCGTCAGCGCGATCGAGGACGTTGCTCACGACGACTCGGTGCGGGCGGTCGTGCTCACCGGCTCCGGCCGTGGTTTCTGCGTCGGGCAGGACCTGCGGGAGCACGTGGCATTGCTCGAGTCGAACGACCCGGCACCGCTGCGCACTGTCACCGAGCATTACAACCCGATCGTGTTAGGCCTGGCCGGCCTGCCCAAGCCCCTGATCGCGGCCGTCAACGGGATAGCCGCGGGCGCTGGCGCGGGCCTGGCCTTCGCGTGCGACTTCCGCATCGCGGCAAACAGCGCCGGGTTCCTGCTGGCGTTCGCGAACGTTGGGCTGTCGCTCGACACCGGCGTGTCCTGGACGCTGCCCCGTCTTATCGGCTCGGCGCGGGCAACCGCGTTGGCGCTGCTGGCGGAACCGATCACCGCGGACGCGGCACTCGAGATGGGCCTGGTGAACGCGGTCGTCGAGCCGTCACACCTGCTGCCCGCCGCACACGAGCTGGCCGTGCGGCTCGCCGCCGGCCCGACCGGTGCCTACGCCGCGATCAAGGAATCGCTTGCCTACGCGGCCAGCTCGACGCTCGCGCAGTCACTGGCCAAGGAGGCCGAGCTGCAGACCCGCTGCGGTGCGACCGAAGACCACCGAAATGCCACCGCCGCGTTCGTCGCCAAGCAGAAGCCCGTGTTCACCGGTCGGTAGCCCGCCAGCAGGTGGCAACGTGGTCGTCCACGATCCCGGTGGCCTGCATCAGCGCGTACGCGGTCGTGGGGCCGACGAAGCGGAACCCGCGGCGCTTGAGCTCCTTCGCCAGCGCGATCGCCTCCGCGGAGGTCGACGGCACGTCGGCGAGCGTGGCCGGACGCCTGCGCTGGGCCGGCGCGAATGACCACAGCAGCTCGTCCAGGCCCTCGGGAACGGCGGCACGCACCGCCGCCGCATTCGCGATCGCCGCCGCGATCTTGGCTCGGTTGCGCACGATGCCCGGATCGGCGAGCAGCCGCGTGACGTCCGACTCATCGAACGCCGCGACCGCGTCGACATCGAACGCGGCGAACGCGGCGCGGAACGCCGGCCGCTTGCGCAGGATCACCAGCCACGAGAGACCGGACTGGAATGCCTCAAGCGACAGCCGCTCGAACAGGGCGCGCTCACCGTGCAGCGGGCAGCCCCACTCGTCGTCGTGGTAGGCGATGTACTCGGGGGCCGACGTTGCCCAGCCGCACCGGTTCCGGTCCGGCTCAGCTGTCATGATCGTCCGGCACCGGCTCCGCGTACTCGTCCGCGGCCGCCGGATCCGGGACCACAGGCTCGGGCGCGCTCGTGGGTGCGCGCCCCCGCCAGAATTCGTTGTCGCCGGCCCGCAGCCGGTCGAGCTCCTCGTCGCGCAGGCGAATCTCCTCGGCCAACCGGTCCAGCAGCTGGTCGGTCTCAGCGAACCGGTAGCCACGCAGCGCCACCGGCAGCCGCACCTCCGTGACATCCGTAGCCGCGAGGCGCCGGTCGGCGGCCAGCATCCAGACCGGCTCGTCGCGCACGGGCGGCGCGATCTGCTCCCCCGCCGGCAGCACGCGTACCGCCAGCAGGAACAGGCCCCCGATCAACCCGATCGCGAGCAGCCCGTACAACAGCAGCGTCACCACGGGTCGATCGTGTCATGTCAGCGTGTCCGGCGCGGTATTCGGGTGAGCCCGCAGTGCAGGAGTCGTCTCCACGGTGCCGCCGGCGAGCCGGTCACATCGGCGCGACGAGGCGCCGCGATCATGGTGGACTGACGGGCGTGGACGAGACGAACCCGCCTGTGCTGCGCGAGCGCCTCGGCGCCGGCATCGAGATACTCCGCCTGAACCGCCCCGACAAGCGCAACGCGTTGGACACTGCCACGCTGGCCGAATTGATCACCGCGCTAGAGCGGCTCGCGGAGGATCCGGACCTGCGCGTCCTGGTGATCTCGACGACGCACGTTCGGGCGCTTTCCGCCGGCGCCGACGTGAGCGAAGCGCTGAATCGCAACGGCGGGATCGCCCGGATGGCCGCGTTCACCAGGCTCTACCAGCTGCTCGACGAGTGTCCGGTGCCGACGATCGCCGTGTGCGTCGGGAACTGCGTCGGCGCGGGCGCGGAGATCGTCGCGGGATGCGACCTTCGCGTCGGCGGCGACAACCTGCAGCTGGCCTGGGCCGGTGCCCGCCTCGGCGTGCCGGTCGGCCCGGCGCGACTTGCACCGCTTATCGGCGTCGCTCGTGCGAAGGACCTGGTGCTCACCGGCCGGGTGATCGGCATGGCTGAAGCCGACAGCTACGGGCTGCTGCAGCGCACGGCAGCCGCCGACGACGCCGAAGCTGCCGCGCTGGAGCTGGCGGCAACCGTGGCCGCGCAGTCTGCGGTCGGTGTTCGTGTCCTGAAGCAGATGTTCCGTGATCTCGAGGGCACCGTTCGGCGAATCGACTACGAGAACGAGCGGCTCATGGACTTCCAGAGGCACGGCAGCGGTCTGCCCACAGCCTGACCGGGTCAGGCCCGGTTAAGCCGCGGCCGCGTCGATCAGCGCGAGGGCGTCGTCGACGGACGTCACCCGATGCAGCGCGTCCAGTGCCGCCTGACGCACGAATCCCTTGTCCCGTAAGGAATAGAGGTACTCCCACAGCGGCGCGTAGAAGCCGTCGGGGTCAAGCACGATCACCGGCTTCTGGTGCATGCCGAGCGAGGCGGACGTCCACATCTCGAACAGCTCCTCGAGGGTGCCGATGCCACCCGGCAGCGCGAGGACCGCATCCGAGCGCTCGTCCATGATCCGTTTGCGTTCGCGCATCGTGTCGACGACCACGAGCTCGTCCGCCTCGGTGTCGGCGACCTCATACGGGATCAGGTGCGACGGGATGACTCCGACGGTGTGCGCGCCACCCGCTCGCGCCGCCGCAGCGAGCGCGCCCATCATCGAAACCCGACCGCCTCCGGACACCAACGAGTGACCGGCGGCTGCCAGCCGGGCGCCGACCTCGCGAGCCAGGTCGATGTACCCGGCGTCGATCGAGTCCGACGACGCGCAGAACACGCAGACCGCTGCCATCTACTGCGCGTCGTGCGCCCCGGTGCGCACCGCCTCGGCCAATGCACGCTCCTCGAGCGCCTCCTGCTCCGAGCGCGCTTGGGCGGCGGCGACGATGCGGCTGACGATCTCGTCGACGTCGTCGGTGACGTGCAGCAGGTCGAGGTCTGCCGCGCCGATCTTGTTGCCCGACAGCACCGTGTCGCGCAGCCAGTCCAGCAGACCCTGCCAGTACGAACTGCCGTAGAGGATCACCGGGAACCTGGTGACCTTGCGCGTCTGCACGAGCGTCAGCGCCTCGAACATCTCGTCGAGTGTGCCGAAGCCGCCCGGCAGGATGACGAACGCCTCCGCATACTTGACGAACATCGTCTTGCGCGCGAAGAAGTACCGGAAGTTGACTCCGATGTCGACCCAGTCGTTGAGTCGTTGCTCGAAGGGCAGCTCGATACCGAGCCCGACAGAGACACCGCCGGCCTCGGACGCGCCCCGGTTGACAGCTTCCATCGAGCCCGGACCGCCGCCGGTGATGACCGCGTAGCCGGCCTTGGCCAGCGCCGTGCCGAGCCGGCGGCCCGCCGTGTACTCAGGGTGGTCCGCGGGCGTGCGCGCCGATCCGAACACCGACACCGCGGCGGGCAGCTCGGCGAGTAAGCCGAAACCCTCGACGAACTCGCTCTGGATTCGCAGCACGCGCCAGGGGTCGGTATGCACCCATTCCGACGATCCGCGCGAATCCAGCAGGCGCTGGTCGGTCGTGCCTCCCTTGATCTGGCTGCGGCGCAACAACACCGGCCCGCGCTGATGCTCGGTCCGCTCGTCCGGGGTCGAGGTCATGGCTCAAACGTTATCCGGCCGGATGTGGACTTTCGTGCCGAGACCCGTGCGCCTCGCGCCCAATCCGGCGCCCGCTCCTTGCGCCGCGAGCCGACGCGGGTTTAGCTTCGCCCGCGATGCGGCCGCCGACCCCGTGCCGACCGCCTTTGCCGATCGGGGGATTGGTATGGCACCACGTCTCAGCCGTCGTTTGGTCCTAGCCGCCGCGTGCGGAACTCTGATCGTCCCCATCGCCGCGGGTGCGGCACAGGCATCGCCGGAACGGCATCGCGCGCACGCGCCGGTGGTGGTCGTATCCGGTCTGAACAACCCACGCCAGCTCTCGCTCGTCGGCGACGACGTGCTGCTCATCGCCGAAGCCGGCAAGGGCGGAACCCTCGGGACGTTCACGAGTCCCGACGGCGAACTCGACAGCCTCGGCTACACCGGATCGATCTCGGCGGTCCACGAGCCCGAGGAGGCGCGCGGACAGCACCCGCACCGGATCGTCACCGGGCTGCTGTCGGCCGCGTCCGCCTCCAATGATCCCAACGCTCCGCCGAAGGGCGGCTTCGCCCTCGGTCCGGACGGCGTATCGGCTCGCAGCCTGAACCGGATCGGCATCATCGAGACCACGTTCGGCCCGGCCGTACCGGCGGCCGCGAAGGCGCGCGACGGGCACCTGCTGCTGGCGCGCCCGCACGGGTCGATTCGAGCGTTCGCGGACATCACCGGCTTCGAGGCCGCCCACGATCCCGACCACCACGGAGTCGACTCCGATCCGTACGCCGTTCTTGCCTACGGCAAGGGCTGGCTGGTCGCCGACGCGGCCGGCAACGACGTGCTCAAGGTCGACCGCCGGGGCCACATCTCGGTGTTCCACGTCTTCCCGAACGTCACCACCGGGGCATGTGCCGGCCAGTTCGACCCGTCACCGCAGTTCCCCGGCTGCAACTTCGTGCCGACCTCGCTGGTCAGCGACCGCTGGGGCAACGTCTACGTCGGCGGGCTGTCCAGCCTGACCCCGGGCGAAGCCCAGGTCGTCAAGCTGGACGACGACGGTCACGTGCTGCAGGTGTGGCACGGCTTCACTTCGGTGACCGGCGTGGCGCTAGGACGCGACGGTTCGCTGTACGTGAGCCAGCTGTTCGCCCCCGAGGCGCACCCGATCGATCCCATGATCCAGGGCGTGGTCACCCGGGTCCACGGCAGCACTCGCACCAACATGGACGTGCCGTTCCCGGCCGGCCTCGCCGTCGATGAGGAAAACGTCTACGTCTCGGCATTCTCGGTCCTGCCCGACACCGGCGCCGGCCTACCCGGCATCGACACGTCCGGCCAGGTGTGGCGCCTGCGGTTCTGATATATCGCCAGCACACGCTAGCCAGCGCCTCACGGTCGCTGGCTAGTGTGTGCGGGTGACCCGAACAGCCTGGGGACACGGCTTAGCCACCATCGTCGTCGACGGTGCCGCGGCCGGACGTGTTCTCGATACCTGGTTCCCCGCGCCGGCCCTCGGCGCGGCGCCGAACACGCCTGCCCCGCCGGAATTCGCCTCGCTCGCCGGCCAGCATGCGACCGCCGCTCATCGAAACGTGCGTGTCGACGTCGTGCTCTGTGAGATCGACCTGGACGCGCAGCCTGCCTCGGTCCCGGACGTGTACCTGCGACTGCACCTGCTGTCGCATCGCCTCGTCGCGCCGCACGGTCTCAACCTCGACGGCATCTTCGGCGTGCTCCCCAACGTGGTGTGGACGACAGCCGGACCGTGCCCCGTCGAGGCCTTCGAGCGCACCCGCCTGGCCCTGCGCCGCAGCGGCGCTGTGCAGGTACTGGGCGTCGACAAGTTCCCTCGCATGACGGACTACGTCGTGCCTCCGGGCGTGCGCATCGCGGATGCGGACCGGGTGCGGTTGGGTGCGCACCTGGCCGACGGCACCACGGTGATGCACGAAGGCTTCGTCAACTACAACGCCGGCACGCTCGGCGCGTCCATGGTCGAGGGCCGGATCTCCTCGGGCGTCGTCGTCGGTGATGGCTCGGACGTGGGTGGCGGCGCATCGATCATGGGCACCCTGTCCGGCGGGGGCAAGGAGCGCATCACGGTCGGCCGTCGGTGCCTCATCGGGGCGAACGCGGGAATCGGGATCTCGCTGGGCGACGACTGTGTCGTCGAGGCCGGCGTGTACGTCACCGCCGGCTCGAAGATCACCCTGGCGGACGGCCGCATCGTCAAGGCGGCGGACCTGTCCGGGAAGAGCGGGCTGCAGTTCTGGCGCAACAGCGTCACAGGGGCACTGGAGGCACGGCCGCGTCGCGGTGCGGGCGTCGAGCTCAACGACGCGCTGCACGCGAACGCCTGACGCGGACATATGGCCTCACGAGCCCGCAGCGGCACGATCTATGCGGCGATGGTGCTGGTATTTCTCGTCGTCGCAGTGGTTGTGATCAGGGCGCTGTGGAACACCACGAAGCCGCTCGGCTACGACCATTGCACGGTCGGCACGTACGAGGTCGACCCCAACCAGGCGGCCATCGCGTCGCGCATGGTGGGCGTGGTGACTGCCCGGAGCATGCCCGAACGTGCTGCCGTACTCGTGCTGGCGGCCGGGTTGCAGGAGAGCAAGCTGCGCAACCTGCCGCCGAACGCGGGCGACCGGGATTCCGTCGGCGTGCTCCAGCAGCGGCCGTCACAGGGATGGGGCAGCAATGCCCAACTGCAGGACGTGCAGTTCGCCACCGGCGCCTTCCTCGATGCGCTGGTCAAGGTCACGAAATGGCAGACGCTGAATCTCGCCGTGGCCATCCAGGACGTCCAGATCTCGGCCGACGGCAGCGCCTACGCCCAGCATGAGGGCGAGGCCCAGGCCCTGGCCGATGCGCTGACGGGCAAGCAGCCCGCGGCGATCACCTGCTCGTTCGGCAAGCCCACGACCGTGGCGTCCGTCGCGACCGTCGCTGCGGACGTTGCCAATGAGCTGCCCGTCAACACGCCGTCGACGGCCGGCGCGACGGTGAGCGTGCCCGGCGCGGCATGGCAGACCGCTGCGTGGTTCGTGGCGAACGCGAACCGTCTCGGCGTCGAGGTAGTGGCCTACAACGGGAAGCAATGGACCCGGACCAAGGGCTGGAAGTCGGCGAAGGCTTCGGCAACCGCCGTCGTCGCGACGATGTACGGCGCCTAGCCTCGGCCCGTCCCCACGCCGTGATCAACAGCAGGTGTTGGCTGCCGTGGGAACCATTTGCTGCTGTTGATCGACGAGCAGGGGATCAGTGATCTTCGCCCTGAGGCGGCAACGCCTTGATGAAGCTGGGATCGTGGTCGGTCTTGCCGACCTTCGATGCGCCGCCGGGCGAGCCCAGCTCGTCGAAGAAGTCAACGTTCGCCTGCGTGTAGTCGCGCCACTTCTCCGGCAGGTCGTCCTCGTAGAAGATTGCCTCCACCGGGCAGACCGGTTCGCACGCCCCGCAGTCGACACACTCGTCCGGGTGGATGTACAGCATCCGGCTGCCTTCGTAGATGCAGTCGACTGGGCACTCCTCGATGCATGCCTTGTCGAGCACGTCCACACAGGGCTCGGCGATCACGTAAGTCACTGCGGTCCTCCGGAGCAAGTCGAATCAGTACGGCGCGCCTCTGGCGGGCTCTAGTATGCCGCTCGTGCTGGAGCCTAGTTGGGTCGGTAGGCGGGTCAGCATCCGCCGTGTCGTGGATCGCAGTCCGGACGGCCATCCAGTCTTCGGCGATGTCGTCGGCGACCTGCTCGTGCTCGACGCCGAGGCCGCGCTCGTCGAGGCACGCGGCGGCCGCGTCGAAATACCGATCGGCGCCGTGGCGGCGGCCCGGATCGCGGTGCCGTCCACCGCCGACGAGCTCGCGCTGGACGCCGTCGCGGCCCACGGCTGGCAGGCCGAGGAGACCGCCGAGATCGGCGGATGGCTGCTCCGCGCGGCCCGCGGCTTCACCAGCCGCGCCAATTCCGTGCTGCCACTGCGCCAACCCGGCCGCCCGCTGGACGACGCGCTGAGCCAGGCGCGGGAGTGGTACGCGGCGCGCGGCCTGCCGCTGCGCTTCCAGCTACCGGTGCACGCGCGCCGTCTGTTGGACGTGGAGCTGGCCGAGCGCGGCTGGCCGGCCAGCCAGCCGGCGCAGGTTATGGCGGCCCGGCTGGACACCCTGCTCGCCGCGACGCCGGCGCCGGCGCCGAGGCCGACGGCGGGTTCCAGGGCCGAGGTCGCCGCCGAGCCGGACGACGCGTGGTTCGCGGGCTACCGGGACGGCGCCGGGCAGGCCCCGGCCGCGCGCGGAGTCCTCCGTCGCCACGAGCGAGCCGGATTCGCCATGATCCGCAGCGGTGGACAGGTGATGGCAATCGGCCGCGGCACCGTCGACGGTGAATGGCTCGGCGTCACCGCTGTGGAGGTGGCCGCCGAGCGGCGCCGCCAGGGCCTTGCGACCGACATCATGCGGGCACTGTGGCTGTGGGGCGCACGGGCCGGCGCGATGCGGACGTACCTCGACGTGTCGGCCGACAACGGGGCGGCGCTCGCCCTCTACCAACACCTCGGTTACTGGCAGCATCACTCCTACCATTACCGAACCGAACCCTAACGTCGACTGGCTACGCTGGGCCCATGGCCACCAAACCCCCGGACAACAGCAAGCTGCTCGTCATCTCCTTCGACGACCCGCTGCGCGCCCAGGAGTTCCTGCTAGCCGTCGCCCGGCTGCAGAAGAACGACGAGATCCAGCTCCACGACGCGGTAATCATCCGCCGCGACAAGGACGGCACGTCGCATGTGCACGAGACCACAGACGTCACGCCTGGCCAGGCCAGTGCCGGCGCCGGCGTCTGGGGTTTGCTGCTCGGCACGCTGTTCGGCGGGCCGATCGGCGGCCTCGTCGTCGGGGCCGCCTCCGCCGGCGGCGGTGCGCTCTTCGCCAAGCTGGTCGACACCGGGATCAAGGACGCCACGGTCAAGGAACTGCGCGAAGCGGTACCGCCGGGACGCACCGCCCTGGCCCTGCTCGTCAGCAACGTCTCCGTCGGTGACCTGCAGCGCGAGCTCTCGCGCTTCCCGAACGCTCAGCTCGTCGAGACCGACATGCCGCCGGCCGCGGTCAGCGCCGTCCAGGAGGCTCTCACCGAAGCCAACCGCGAGCCGTTCACCGGCTGAGCTGGTCCGGAACCGCGGTCCGGCGGGTCCCGCCGACCGCGACACTGAGCGTTCCCGCGAGCGCGCCGCCGAGCAGCACGCCGTAGCCGACCCACTCGACGCCCTTGCCGCCACCGGGCAGGATGACGTCGCCCTCCGGCCGCGGCGTCAGGCCGATCCCGATCACAACGACCAGCCAGGCCAGGAACGGCGCCGCGGCAGCGACGGTCGAATCGAGGAGTCCGCGCGCCAGCCGGGGCAGGGCCAGGTTGCCGCCGATGGCAAACAGCACCGTCACCGGCACGAGGGACGCTCCCGCATACAGCGGCACGAAGAGCAGTTCGAGCAGCCCGGCCAACGCGGCACAACCGCAGAGCAGCGCGACCCCGGCCAACGCCAACCCGGAAGTCCTGCTCACGTCTGCACGGTAGCGAACAGATCGACTTCCCGGCCGTCGGCGTCGCGTTCGGCACCTA
>JAODNL010000269.1 GCA_025465405.1 Pseudonocardiales bacterium
GCCGGTGAGCGCAAGCGAGGTCATCGATTTTCCCGAGCCCGATTCGCCGACCAGGCCGACGATCTCGCCCTGTCCGACATGGAAGCCGACGTCATCGAGGATCAGGTTGCCGGCCGGGCCCCGCACCGTGAGGCCGGACAGGTCGAGCGCCGTCATCGGATGATCCGTTCCAGCCGGTCGCCGATCAACTGAAAGGCCGATGCCGCAGCGACGATCATCAGGCCTGGGAACAGTGCGGTCCACCAGTCGCCGAGCAACACGTCGCCGGAGCCCAGCGCGATCATCTGGCCCCACTCGGCCGTGGGCGGCGCCACGCCGACTCCGAGGAATGACAAGCCGGCGATGTCGAGCACCGCCCACGCCGCGATCAGCGACGCCTGCACCAGCGGCGCACGGAAGGAATTGGGGAGCACATGCTGGGCGGCGACGAGGAACGTGCCGGTCCGGCTCACCCGGCTCGCCGCGACGAAGTCGGTGGAGCGCACCTCCAGCGCCTGCGAACGCGTGAGCCGGATGAACTGCGGCAGATACGAGATCGTGACGCCGATCGCGGCGTTCTGCGCGCTGTTGCCGAGCGATGCAGTGATGATCAGCGCTAGCACGAATGCCGGAAACGCCATGAGCATGTCGGTGATCCGCATGACCACCATGTCGAACCAGCCACCGATCGTCGCGCTGAGCGATCCCACGACGCTGCCGATCGCCAAACCGGCCAGCGCCACGGCGAGGGCCAGCGACAAGTCGATTCGGACGGCTTTCATGCAGCGGACGAAGATGTCGCGGCCGTACTCGTCGGTGCCGAAGAGGTGGCCAGCGGACGGGGGGCGCAGCGTCTGGGACGTGTGGGCGACCGTGCCAGAGCCGAGGTACAGCGGCGCGACGAACGACATGACCAGCATGATCACGAGGATCGCCAGGCCGGCGATGAAGCCGAGGTTGCCCGCGTTGAACGACCAGAGCCGCCTCACCTGACCGCCTCGTGACCGCCATGGCGTGGTGACCGCGGTGAGGCCGGGGATCGTCATGCGGCCGCCCGGAGCTGAACGCGCGGATCGACGAGCGCGTAGCCGACGTCGAGCACCGTGTTGAGCAGTACGTAGATCACGCCGACCAGTAGGGCGAAGCCGCGCAGCGCGTTCAGGTCGTGCTGCTGGAGAGCCTGATAGGCGTACTGGCCGATGCCCGGCCAGGAGAACAACTGCTCGATGATCACGTTGCCTCCCAGCAGGTAGCCCGCGACGATGCCGACGGTTGTGAGCACCGGCAGCAGCGAGTTGCGGAGCCCGTCGCGGAACAGGATCGACACTCCCGAGTAGCCGAAGGACCGCGAGGTCCGCGCGAAGTCCGAGTCCAGCGCGCGGATCGTCGATGCCCGGACGACCTTGACGATCGAGGGCGCCGTGATCAATCCGAGAACCAGAGCGGGCAGCGCGAGCGATCGCAGGGAGGTGACCGCGAGGGAGAGTTGGCCGCTGAACAGCGAGTCGAGCACGAACGACCCGCTGATGTCGGGCGGCGGTGCGATCCCGCGCGGCAGACGCCCGATCGGGCTCGGGAACCAGCCGAGCTGGTTGCAGAAGAAGACGATCGCGAGCAGCGCGATCCAGAACGATGCGGTCGACGATGCCAGCACGGTGACGCCGCGCAGGGCTCCGTCGACAGGAGTGCCGCGCTTCTGGGCCGAGATCGTTCCGGCGACGATCCCGATCACGAGTGCCACGATCAGTGCCGCCACGCTCAACTCGATGGTGGCGGGCAACCGCTGCAACAGCTCGGCCCGCACCGGCTGGCCGGTGCGGGTGGAGGTGCCGAGGTCGCCGTGGAAGAGGTTGAGGAAGTAGTTGCCCAGCTGCACCGGGATCGACTTGTCGAGACCGAACTTCACCCGCAGCGCGGCGATCTGCTCCGCGGTCGCGTACTGGCCGGCGCGAGCGCGCGCCGCGTCGCCGGGCAACAACTGGGTGACGATGAAGATCACGAGCGCGATTCCCAGAATGCTGATCAAGGCGAGGAACGCGCGGTGCAGAATGTAGCGACTCACGTCGATTCCTTTCTGTTCGCCCGGTGCAGTGCGCTGTGGAAAGCCGAGGCGCGGGCCGGCGGCGGAGTGCCGGCCCCCACCTCGGGTGCCGCGGGGGAGCTATTTCAGGATCAGGTACTGAAACCGCGGGTACTGATCGTCGGGCCGCGTGACCCCACTGACGTTCGGGTTCGCGACGATGACCGAGTCGCGGGTGTAGAGGAACGCCCACGGCGCGGCGTCGATCGCCATCTGCTGGGCCTGCTGCGACAGGTTGTCGCGCGCGGCGAGGTCGGTCATGTTGATCCCGCGGGTCACCAGCGCGTCGAACTTCGGGTTGGAGTAACCCGCGTAGTCGGTGAACGCCGTGGACTTCAGCAGGAAGTTCATCTGGTAGATCGGGTCCTCACCCCACGAGTACCACTCACCGAGGAACATCTGCAGCTTCCGGGCTCCGAGCGCGGTGTTGTAGTCGGCGTCGGTCATCTGGTTGATGGTGATGTTGATGCCGGCCGCCTTGAGCGCGCTCTGGATGAACGTAGCCGACTGGACGGAGCTGGC
>JAODNL010000275.1 GCA_025465405.1 Pseudonocardiales bacterium
GACCTCGACGTGCTCGGTTACTGGGATTGGCGCGACGGGCTGCGGCGGGGCGTGGCCGCCCATCACGCCGGTCTGATCCCCGCGTTCAAGGAGACCGTCGAGGAGCTGTTCGTCCGCGGCCTGATCCGCGCCGTCTTCGCGACGGAGACGCTTGCGCTCGGCATCAACATGCCGGCCCGGACCGTCGTTCTCGAGCGCCTCACGAAGTTCAACGGCGAGACCCATGCCGACATCACCCCGGGGGAGTACACGCAGCTGACCGGTCGAGCCGGCCGCCGCGGCATCGACGTCGAAGGACACGCGGTCGTGGTGTGGGCCCCGGAGGTCGATCCCGGCCGCGTCGCCGGGCTGGCGTCGACGCGCACGTATCCGCTGCGGTCGTCGTTCCGGCCGTCCTACAACATGGCCGTCAACCTGGTCGGGCAGATGGGCCGGACCGCCGCCCGCGAACTGCTGGAGTCGTCGTTCGCCCAGTTCCAGGCCGACCGTTCCGTCGCCGGCCTCGCCGGCCAGATCAAGCGCAACGAGGCGCTGCTGCGCGAGTACGAGAACAAGATGCGGTGCGATCTCGGCGATTTCGCCGAGTACGCACAGCTGCGACGCAGGCTCAGCGAGCGGGAGGCGGCGCTCTCGCGCGAAGGCGCTCTCGCGCGGCGCGGCGCCGTTGCCGCGTCGCTGGAGGCGCTTCGTCCCGGCGACGTCATCCGGGTACCGAGCGGGCGACGGGCGGGGCTGGCGATCGTGCTCGACCCGGGCGTGCATCCGCGCGATGACCCGCACCCACTCGTCCTCACCGAGTCGAGGTGGGCCGGTCGGCTGTCGATGGTCGATTTTCCGACGGCGGTGGATGTGCTCGGCAAGGTCAGGGTGCCGAAGAACGTCAACCACCGCTCGCCGCAGGAACGCCGCGACCTGGCCTCGAGCCTGCGCGCGCTCGATCTCGAGGCCGCGCCCCGCAGCCGCCGTCGCGGAGCGTCGGACGCTGCGGACGACGAGGAGGTGCAGCGGCTACGGGCCGCGATCCGAGCGCACCCGTGCCATCGCTGTCCAGATCGTGAGGAGCACGCACGCTGGGCCGAGCGGTACGCCCGGCTGGAGCGCGAGAACGCCGCCCTGCGCCGCCGCATCGAGGGGCGCACGACATCGCTGGGCCGCACGTTCGACCGCATCTGCACGCTGCTCGACGCGCGCGGATACCTCGCCGGCGACGAGACCACCCCGCCCGGACGCCAGCTCGCCAGGATCTGGTCGGAAGCCGACCTCGTGGTCGCCGAGTGCCTGCGCGCCGGAGCCTGGGATGCACTCGATCCCGCGGAGCTCGCTGCCGTCGTCTCCACGCTCGTCTACGAACCCCGCCGCGACGAGGCGCGGGCCGACCGGACGCCGACGCCCGCCGTTCGTGACGCGCTCGCGACGACAGTCCGGATCTGGGCCGACGTCGCCGAGGACGAGGCCGAGCTCGGCCTGCCGCAGAGCCGCGAACCCGAGCTCGGCTTCGTATGGGCGGTCTACCGGTGGGCCCGCGGCGAGCGCCTCGACCGGGTGTTGACCGCGTCGGAGCGCAACGGGGAGGAACTGACCGCCGGTGACTTCATCCGCTGGTGCAAGCAGGTGCTGGACCTGCTCGAGCAGCTCGCCGCCGCGCCGTCGCCCGCCGGCGGCGCACCACCGGTGGCCGGACCCGCGCGTGCGGCCGCGGCCGCGATCCGACGCGGGGTCGTCGCGCAGAGCATGCAACCGTGACGATCTACAGCGACGGGACGTAAGGTGCCTCCCATGACTGACGAGGGCAACCCGCGGGACGAGAACAACCAGGACGAGGGGCGGCGGCCGCCGTACCCCCCGCCGCCGCCCCCGCCGTCGTCGTGGCCGCCGCCGGCCTACAACCCGCCGCCGCAGTACGCGCCGCCGCCCCCGCAGTACGCCCCGCCACCGCCACCCGAACAACAGCAGCCCGAGCAGCACCAGCCCGAGCTTCCGGCCGACCCAGGTCCCGGAGAATCCGGCGAGTCGATCGCGGACACCGCACCCGACGACGGGTCCGGTGCCGAGCACACGCAGTACATCCCGCGTACGCCCGAGGCACCCGCCGAGCCGGACGACGTTCACCACACGATGGTGTATCCGCCCGTGCCGCCGGCCGATGCGGCGCCGCAGCAGCCAGCGACGCCGCAGGGTTGGGCGCCACCGCCGGATCCCTACGGCCAGCAGCCCTACGGCGGCGCGCCGTCGCCCGGCTACGGCCAGCCCGGGTACGGACAGCAGCCGCCCTACGGCCAGGCACCGCAGACGCCCTACGGCCAGCAGCAGCAGTCCTACGGGCAGGCCGGCTACCCGCAGAGCGGCTACGCGCAGGCGCCGTACGGGCAGACGCCCTACGGCGAGTCGCAGCCCCCGGTCTACGGCGCACCTCAACCGGGGTACGGGCAGCCGTCCTATGCGCAGCCGGGGTACGGCCAGCAATCCGGCTACGGCCAGCCCTCCTACGGTCAGCCGGCGTACGGCGCCGCGCAGCCACCCGCCTACCAGCCCTATGGTCAGCCGCCCACGAAGAAGAGCCGCAAAGGTCTGCTCTTCTCAGTGATCGGTCTGGTGGTCGTGCTCGCGGCCGCCGCGGCAGTCGCGCTCGTGGTGACGAAGCAGAAGATGCTCAGTCACACCGCCGTCGAGGGCTATATCGCGAATCAGTACAGCGCGTCGAACGTGAGATGCAACAACGGCAAGAACTTCAAGCTCAAGACCGGTGCGACGTTCACCTGCTCCGCCGACCAGGGGCACTCGTTCACCGTCACGATCAAGAGCAAGGGCGGCAGCTACGAGGTGCAGCCGAAGACCTGACTATCGGCCCGCGAGCGCGGCGGCGATCGCGGCGCGGACGCGGCCGACCGAATTGGCGATACCGAGCGTCCCGACCAGCTGCTCGAGCCGGTCGGGGTCTCGCGGCTCGGCCGGGAGCGCGTCGTCGAGCGGGTCGATCGGTACGTCCAGACGGCCGCGGACGGCCGCGGGCGCGACGCGCAGGTAGTCGACCGCCGACCGCACCTTGGCCGCAGCGCCGGCTGGGAAGCCGTCGTCGCCGGCCTGCGCCGCCGCGACGATGTCCTCGATCGCGCCGAAGCGGGCGACGAGCGCGGTCGCGGTCTTCTCCCCGATTCCGGCCACGCCCGGTAGGCCGTCGCTCGGATCGCCGCGCAGCACGGCGAAGTCGGCGTAGTGCTCCGGGGCCACGCCGTAGCGGGCCAGCACCTCGGCCGAGCGCATCGCCTCCATCTTCGCGATTCCCTTTCCGGTGTAGCAGACGGTGATCCGGTCGCTGGCGAGCGCGAGCATGTCCCGATCGCCGGTCACGACGTCCACTGTCGCGCCGTCGCGTGACGCCAGGGTGGCGATCACGTCGTCGGCCTCGAAGCCCTCCGCCCCGGAGATCATCAGGCCGAGCGCGCCGAGAACGTCCAGCAGCACCGGGATTTGGGGCGCCAGCGTGTCCGGGATCTCCTCGGTGCCGTTGGGCGCCAGCCGATGCGCTTTGTAGGACGGCACGAGCTCGACACGAAAGGCCGGCCGCCAGTCCAGGTCGAGGCAGGACACGAAGCGCCGCGGACGCCGGCGCTCGATCAACGCGGCGGTCATGTCGAGATAGCCTCGGATGGCGTTGATGGGACGCCCGTCCGGCGCCGTGATCGATTCGGGCAGCGCGTAGAACGCGCGGAAGTACAGGTTGGCCGCGTCGACCAGCATGAGCTCGGACATGCGGCCGAACCTAGCTCAGTACACCGACCGTGACGGGTCGGTGGAGCCGCGGACGATCAACTCGGTCGGCAGCACGACGGTTGTCGGCTCGGCGATCTCAGGTGCGCCGATCGCGGCGAGCAGCCGGGTGGTCGCGTCGAGCGCCTGCTCGGCGACGGGTTGCCGCATGGTCGAAAGATCCATGAGCTCGGCGTTGATCTGGTCGTCGAAGCCGATTACCGCGACGTCGTCGGGAACGCGTAGCCCAGCCCGCCGGATCGTCCGCAACGCGCCGTAGGCCATCTCGTCGCTCTCGGCGAAGATCGCGGTGGGACGGTGCGGCGTCGCCAGCAGCCGCTCCGCCGCCTCGCCGCCGCCTTCGACCGTGAAGTACCCGAGCACCTCCAGCGCCGGCTCCGGCTCGATGCCGGCCGCCCGCAGCGCGTCGCGGTACCCGTCCCGGCGGTGCAGCGGCGGGGTGAACCGCATCGGGTCGTCGGTGTCGCCGCCGATCAGCCCGATGCGCCGGTGCCCCAGCGAGAGCAGGTGCTCGACGGCGACCCGGGCGCTGTGCACGTCGTCGATGCGTGCTGCCAGGAACCCGCGCCGCTCCAGGCCCAGTAGTGCGACCGGCGCGTCGAGCGAGCTCAGCGCGGCGAATTCGTCGTCGGACAGGACGAGGCTCGCGACGAGCACGGCGTCGACCCGCTTGCGCATCGGCATGACCTCGAAGAACCGGGCCCGGCCGTGCCCGTCGCCGAGGTTGTACAGCAGCAGGTCGAAGCCCGCCTTGCGCAGCGCCGTCTCGACGGTGTCGATCACCTCGGCGAAGAACCAGCGGTTGACGAACGGCACCACGACGCCGACGGTCGCGGTCCGGCCACTGGCCAGCCGCGCGGCAAAGGGCGAGGCGACGTAGTCGAGTTCGGTCGCCGCGGCAAACACACGATCGCGCGTGGTGGCGGCGACGTCGGGCAGACCGCGCAGGGCCCGCGACACGGTGGCGATCGACACGCCGGCCAGGCGTGCGACATCCTCGATGCTCGCGACCATGAACCGCCCCGCTGCTGTTGTCTAGCCCGACGTGACCGGTAACGCTACCGCTGCCCACTGGCAGACTCGGCGGCGTGCGAACCCTGTACCGAAACGGCCGGATTTACACCTCAGCGGCCCGCGAAGCCACCGCCTTCGCGGTGGACGGCGGCACGGTCACCTGGCTCGGCCAGGACGACGGGATCGGACAGCACGCCGGCGCGGCTGTGGTCGACCTGGGCGGCGCATTCGTGACACCGGCATTCGTCGACGCGCACGTGCACACGACGGCGACCGGTCTCGCGCTCGGCGGTCTCGACCTGCGGCACGCCGGGTCGTTGGGCGAGGTACTGGACGCCGTCGAACGGGTGTCCCGATCCGGCCGGGGCCGCCCGATCCTCGGCAGTGGCTGGGACGAGAACTCCTGGCCCGAGCGGCGCCCGCCCACCGCGGCCGAGCTCGATCGGGCGGCCTACGGCGGCTCGGTCTACCTGTCCCGGGTGGATGTGCATTCCGCGGCCGTCTCGTCCGTGCTGATCGCGTCGGTACCCGGTCTCGCCGCGATGGCCGGCTACCGCGCCGACGGCTGGCTGCGCCGCGATGCCCACGACGCCGCCCGTACCGCGGCGCACGCGGCGCTCACCCCGGGCCAGCTGCGCGAGGCTCAACGGGCCGCCCTCCGAAGCGCCGCGGCCGCGGGTATCGGCTGCGTGCACGAGATGGCCGGGCCGTCGATCTCAGGTGCCGACGATCTGCTCGGGCTGCTCGACCTGTCTCGAGACGAACCACTGCCCGAGGTGATCGCGTATTGGGGCGAGCTGTTCGGTGTCGAAACGGCCCGCGAGCTCGGCGCCGTCGGTGCGGGCGGTGACCTGTTCTGCGACGGCTCGCTGGGCTCGCACACCGCCGCGCTGCACGACGCGTACGCCGATCGCCCGGACACGACGGGGATGCTGCGATTCGACACCGACGAGCTGGCCGAGCACATCGTGCGCTGCACGCAGGCCGGGCTCCAGGCCGGATTTCACGCCATCGGCGACGCCGCGGTCGACCAGGTGCTCGATGCCGTCGACGTGGCGACCGGCCGCCTCGGCCGGGTCGGCGGCGCGGGGCATCGGATCGAACACGCCGAGATGGTGCGCGACCCGCGCCGGCTGGCCGCTTCGGGACTGCTGGCCTCGATGCAGCCGGCGTTCGACGCGGCCTGGGGCGGCCCGGCGGGGATGTACGCCGAGCGCCTCGGCCCGGCCCGCGCGCTCCACCTGAACCGGTTCGCCGAGCTGGCCGCGGCCGGTGTACCGCTGGCGTTCGGGTCCGACGCGCCGGTGACGCCACTCGGGCCGTGGGCCGCGCTGCGGGCCGCCGCGTACCCGTCCGATGCGGACGCCGCCATCAGCCCCAGGTCGGCATTCGCGGCCCACACGCGGGGCGGCTGGCGGGCAGCGCGCCGCGACGGCGAGGGGGTGCTGGCGCCGGGCAGCCCGGCCACGTTCGCCGTGTGGCGCGCGGGGGAGTTGGCGGTCGACGCGCCCGACGAGCGGGTGTCGCGATGGAGCACGGACCGGCGAGCGGCAATACCCGGGCTGCCCGACGTTGCGCCAGTAGTCGACCTTCCGACCTGCCTGCTGACGGTGGTCCGCGGCCGGACGATCTATGACGCCGCTGCCACGGGTGCCTGAGAAGGCCGGGTCGTGACTTAACGTGTTCCGGAATACTGGCCGGATGCTGCCCCAGCTCGCCGACGCGGAGCCGGCAAGGGCACCCGTGCCCTTCCCGGCGCGCTGGGCAGCGCTGGTCGCGGTGGCCGGCGGCCTGGCGGGAGTTTTCGCGTTTCCGCGTGCCGGCATCTGGCCGCTGGCCTTCCTCAGCGTCGCGCTGCTGTCCGTGGCGGTCCACGGCCGCCGTAGCCGCACCGGGGCGTGGCTGGGCCTGCTGTACGGCTTGGCGTTCTTCGTGCCGTTGCTGCACTGGACCGGCGTCTACGTCGGCGCGGTCCCGTGGCTGATCCTCGCCGTCGGCGAGGCCGGCTTCTTCGCCGCGTTGGGCGCCGTTCTGCCGCTGGTCCAGCGGCTGCCCGCAGCGCCGGTTTGGGTCGCGTGTGCGTGGGTGCTGCAAGAGGCGCTGCGGGACCGCCTGCCGTTCGGCGGGTTTCCATGGGGACGGCTGGCATTCAGCCAGGCCGAGTCGCCCGCGCGCTGGTTCGCCGCGCTCGGCGGCGCTCCGCTCGTCACGTTCTCGGTCGCGCTCGCCGGAAGTGCCGCTGGAAGTGTCGCTGGAAGTGTCCGGGCGTTCGCGGTGCTGAACGCCCGGCCCCTGCGGTGGCGACCGGTTGCCGCGGCCGCGATCGTCGCCGTCGCGGTGCCGCTGCTCGGCGGGTTGCTGGCTCTGCCGCTCGACCCGACGACCAGAAGCGGCCCGACGACCAGGATCGCGCTGATCCAGGGCAGCGTGCCCGACCGGGGGCTGGCCTTCGAGGATCGCGCCGGCCAGGTGCTCGACAACCACGTCGCCCAGACCATGGCCCTGGCGGCCGCGATCAAGGCCGGCACCGTCGCGCGCCCGGACCTGGTGCTCTGGCCGGAGGACGCCTCCGACGTCGACCCGTTCCAGGACGCCACCGCCTACCGTGAGATCGACGCGACCGTGAAGGCGATCGGC
>JAODNL010000305.1 GCA_025465405.1 Pseudonocardiales bacterium
TGGCGGGGCGAGCCGTCGACGCTCGGTGAGTTCGCCGCGCGGATCACCGGCTCGGCCGACCTCTACGAGACCTCCGGGCGGCGGCCGGTCGCGAGCATCAACTTCGTCACGGCCCACGACGGGTTCACGCTGCTCGACCTCGTCTCGTACAACGACAAGCACAACGAGGCCAACCTCGACGGCAATACCGACGGCGAGACGCACAACCGATCGTGGAACTGCGGCGTCGAGGGGCCGACGGACGATCCGGCGATCGTGGCTCTGCGCGCGCAGCAACGGCGCAACTTCCTGGCGACTCTCTTCCTGTCGCAAGGTGTGCCGATGCTGGCGCACGGCGACGAGATCGGCCGTACCCAGCGGGGCAACAACAACGGGTACTGCCAGGACAACGAGCTGACCTGGATGGACTGGTCGAAGGTCGATGTCGACCTGCTCGCGTTCACGCGCCGGCTCTCGGAGCTGCGGCGCGAGCATCAGATCTTCCGGCGGCGCCGGTTCTTCGACGGCCGTCCGGTCCGCCGCCGCGGGCGGGACACGCTGCCCGACATCCAGTGGTTCACGCCGGACGGGACGGAGATGACCGAGGAGGACTGGGAGTCTGGCTTCGGCCGGACCATCGCGGTCTACCTGAACGGGCAGGGCATTGCCGGGCGCGACGCGCGCGGGCAACGTGTCGTCGACGACTCGTTCCTGCTCTGTTTCAGTGCCCACGACGAAGCGATCGAGTTCCGCGTACCCGGACCGGAGTACGCCGAGGCCTGGGAGATCGAGATCGACACGCTCGAACCCGGCGGCCGCGACGGGACACTCGTCGAAGCCGACGGGACCGTGTCCGTCGGGCCGCGAGCTCTGATGGTGCTGAGGGGCGTGGCCTGACGTGCCGGTGCCGACCTCCACCTACCGGCTTCAGGTCCGGCCGTCCTTCGACCTGCACGCGGTCGCCGACGTCTGCGACTACCTCGCCACCCTCGGCACCGGTGCGGTCTACCTCTCGCCGCTGCTGCCGTCGGCGCGCGGGTCGGAGCACGGCTACGACGTGGTCGGCTTCGACGCCGTCGACCCGCAGCGCGGCGGGATCGACGGGTGGACGCGCACACTCGCGGCGGCGCGCGCCCGCGGTCTGCGGGTCGTCGTGGACATCGTGCCGAATCACACGGGCGTCGCCGACGCCCGCCAGAACCGGGCCTGGTGGGATGTGCTGCGGCTGGGCCGCTCGTCGCCGTTCGCGTCCTGGTTCGACATCGACTGGGGGTCCGGCCGGATCCTGCTGCCGGTGCTCGGCGACGGGTTCCAACCGGGCGAACTCCAGGTCGTCGACGACGAGCTGCGCTACTACGAGCACCGCTTCCCCATCGCCCCGGAGACCGGGCCGGCGGCCGGCGAGACCGCCTCGGACGTGCACGACCGGCAGCACTACCGGCTGGTCAACTACCGCCGGGCGGACACCGAGCAGAATTACCGGCGGTTCTTCGCGGTCACCTCGCTCGCCGGCCTGCGCGTCGAAGACCCGGACGTGTTCGAGGCCACCCACGTGCAGATCGCCAGATGGCTGCGCGAGGACGGCGTCGACGGCGTTCGTATCGACCATCCCGACGGCCTCGTCGACCCGCTGGGCTATCTGACCCGGCTGCGCGCGCTGGCCGGCCCGGACGCGTGGATCACCGTCGAGAAGATCCTCGAACCGGGCGAGGAGCTCCCGGCGGAGTGGCCGGTCGACGGCACAACCGGA
The DNA here is from genome assembly GCA_025465405.1 of Pseudonocardiales bacterium. Lineage (GTDB taxonomy): Bacteria > Actinomycetota > Actinomycetes > Mycobacteriales > Jatrophihabitantaceae > RYN-117. The sequence continues at coordinate 1,730 of JAODNL010000305.1, forward strand.
TACGACGCGCTTGCCGAGGTCGGCGGGCTGTTCGTCGACCCGGCGGCCGAGCAGCCGCTCGAGGGCGTCTACCGCGAGCTCACCGGCGACGACGCCGACCTCGCCGAACACATCCGGCGTGGCAAGCGCCTGGCCGTGTCGACGATCCTGCAAGCCGAGGTGTCCCGGCTGGCGCGGCTGGTGCCGCACGTCGACAGCGCCGAGGATGCCTTGGCCGAGCTGCTCGTGGCATTCCCGGTGTACCGCTCCTACCTGCCGATCGGTGCCGAGCACCTCGCCGCCGCGATGGGCGCGGCACGCGCGGCGCGGCCCGACCTCGCCGACGCGATCGGGGCGCTGACCACCCGGCTCGCCGACCCCGCCGACGAGCTCTGCGCCCGCTTCCAGCAGGTGTCCGGCGCGGTCATGGCGAAGGGGGTCGAGGACACGGCCTACTACCGCTACACCCGCTTCGTCGCGCTGAACGAGGTCGGCGGCGACCCGGCCCGGTTCGGCGTGCCACTCGCCGACTTCCACGACGCGCAACAACGGCGCCAGCGCGCCGCGCCGCGCGGGATGACGACGCTGTCCACGCACGACACCAAGCGCGGCGAGGACGTCCGCGCCAGGCTCGCGGTACTCAGCGAACTGCCCGACGAGTGGGCCGCGCTCGCCCGCAAGCTGATGACCGCCGCGCCGATACCCGAGCCGACGTTCGGCTACCTGCTGTGGCAGACGTTCGCCGGCGCCGGGCTGATCGCGCGGGAGCGGATGCATTCCTATGCCGAGAAGGCGATGCGTGAGGCCGCGCTCGGCACCACCTGGATCGACCCGGACACCGCGTTCGAAGCTGCCGTCCACGCCGCGATCGACGCCGGCTACGACGACCCTGACGTGTACGGGCCGCTCGCGGACTTCGTCGCCAAGATCACCCCGCACGGCTGGACGAACTCGCTGTCGCAGAAGCTCGTGCAGCTCACGATGCCGGGCGTCCCTGACGTCTACCAGGGCACCGAACTCTGGGAGGACTCGCTGGTCGACCCCGACAACCGCCGCCCGGTCGACTTCGACGCGACGCAGAAGGTGCTGGACCAGTTGGACGCCTCGCTCGACCCACCGCCCATCGACGGGACGGGCCGCGCGAAGCTGTGGCTCGTCTCGCGCACCATGCGGCTACGCCGTGACTGGCCCGATCTCTTCGACCGTTACCTCCCGCTCGACATACGCGGTCCCGCGGCCGAGCATGCGATCGTGTTCGACCGGGGCGGGGCGATCACGGTGGCGACCAGGTTGCCGCTCCGGTTGGCGCGCGAGGGTGGATGGCGCGACACCGGTCTTGACCTCGGCGGTGGCGCTACGGACGTGATCAGCGGCCGGTCCTTCCGCGGCGACCTCCAGCTGTCAGACGTGCTGGCCGACTATCCGGTGGCTCTGCTCGTCCGCTGACGTGACGGGCTGCGCCCGTGATCAACAGCGCCGAACGGATGACCAGAACCTGCTGTTGATCAACGAGGGCCAGCGGCACGCCTCAGTTCGGCGGTTGCAGCCGGCGGCGGTACGGCTCGACGTCGAGGTCGCGGTTCGGATACTGCGGGTCGAGCTCCTCGAGCGTCTCGCGCAGCAGTTCGCCGACGGCCCAGTTGCGGTAGCGCTTCGAGTCACTCGGGACCACGTACCAGGGTGCGAACGTCGGGCTGCAGGCGTGCAACATCGCCTCGTAGGCCGCGATGTATTCAGACCATTTGGCCCGCTCGGCCAGGTCGGCTTCGTTGAACTTCCAACGCTTGTCAGGATTGTCCAGCCGGGCCAGCAGCCGCTCGCGCTGCGTGTCGTACGAGATGTGCAGAAAGCACTTGATCAATGTGGTTCCGGCGCCGTCGAGTTCCGCTTCGAAGGCGTTGATCTCGGCGTAGCGGGCCGCTACCTCCTCGTCGCTCAACAGGCGATGCACGCGCGGGACAAGGACGTCCTCGTAGTGCGAGCGGTCGAACACACCGACAAGGCCCGGCTCGGGCAGCGCCTTGCGGACGCGCCAGAGGAAATCGTGGGCGCGCTCCTCGTCGGTCGGTTTCTTGAAGGCCGTGTAGCGCACGCCGATCGGCTCGAGCGCACCGATCACGTGGTTCGTGACGCCGCCCTTGCCGGCCGTGTCCATGCCTTGCAGCAGCAACAGGGTGCTGCGTGTGCCACCCGCCGTCGCCTCGGCGTACAGGCGTTCCTGCAGCCCGGCGAGATGATCGCCGTCAGTGACGAGCTTCTTCGGCTTGCCGTTCTTGCCGGCGGGCGCGAGCGGCGTCGCGGCCGAGTCGAAGCCGGCGAGGCTGACCGGGCCCGGCGGGACGAACAGGGCCTGCCGCATCGACTGTTTCACCCGGTCGACCTTAGGGCAGGGTGGATCCCGTGACCTTGATTCGCGTGTGGGCGCCGAACGTCGGACGGATCAGTGTCGTCGTCGACGGTCGGCCGATTCCGCTCGACGGCGGTGCCGACGGCTGGTGGTCCGGACCCGACCTGCCGCCGGGTACGGACTACGCGTTCTTGCTCGACGACAGTGGGCAGCCGCTTCCGGACCCAGCGTCGCGCTGGCAGCCGCACGGCGTGCACGGTCCCAGCCGGGTCTACGACCAGACCGCCTATGAATGGCGCGACACGGCCTGGTCCGGCCGGCAACTCTCCGGGGCGGTGGTCTACGAGCTGCACATCGGGACGTATACGCCCGGCGCCACCTTCGACTCCGCGATCGAACGCCTCGATCACCTCGTGTCGCTCGGCGTCACGCACGTCGAGGTGTTGCCGATCAACGCCGTCAACGGCGTATGGAACTGGGGCTACGACGGCGTGGGCTGGTACGCGGTACACGAACCCTATGGCGGCCCGGACGGATTCAAGCGCTTTGTCGACGCCTGCCATGCGCGCGGCCTGGCTGTCGTGCTCGACGTCGTCTACAACCATCTCGGGCCGTCCGGAAACTACCTGCCCCGGTTCGGCCCATATCTCAAGTCCGGCCGCAACACGTGGGGCGATCTGGTCAATCTCGAAGAGCCCGCAGTGCGACGATTCGTCATCGACAACGCGCTGATGTGGCTGCGCGAGTTCCACGTCGACGCGCTGCGGCTCGACGCGGTGCACGCGCTGCAGGATTCGTCGCCCATGCACGTGCTGGCGGAACTGTCCGACGCCGTCGCCGCGCTCGCGTCGTCGTCGGGACACCCGCTCACCCTGATAGCGGAGTCCGATCTCAACGACCCGGTGATGATCACGCCGCGCGCGGACGGTGGCTATGGCCTCGACGCGCAATGGGACGACGACGTCCACCACGCGCTGCACGCGCTGCTCACCGGCGAGGGGCAGGGCTACTACGTCGACTTCGGCTCGCTGTCGGCGCTCGCTAAGGTGTTGACGTCGGCGTTCTTCCACGACGGCACGTACTCGACGTTTCGAGGGCGACCGCACGGCAGAGCCGTTGACCGGTCGCAGGTACCGGGCTGGCGGTTCGTCGTCTGCCTGCAGAACCACGATCAGGTGGGCAATCGCGCGGTGGGCGACCGGCTGCCGGAGCTCATCTCGGCCGGCCGGCTGCGAATCGGCGCCGTGCTGCTGTTGACGTCGCCGTACACGCCGATGCTCTGGATGGGCGAGGAGTGGGCCGCGTCCACGCGCTGGCCGTTCTTCACCTCGCATCCGGAGCCGGAGCTGGCCACCGCCACCGGCAAGGGCCGCGTCGAAGAGTTCGCCGGATACGGCTGGGACGTCTCTCAGATGATCGATCCACAAGACCCCGCGGCCTACCGATCGGCCATCCTGGACTGGTCGGAGCCCGCGCAGCCCGAGCACGGCGCGATGCTGGACCTGTATCGCGCGCTCATAGCCCTGCGGGCTGCCGAGCCCGACCTCCGCGATCCGGACCTGTCGCGGTTGGCTGTCGAGTTCGACGACGACGCCGGCTGGCTGGTCGTCAATCGCGGCGCGTTTCAGGTGATCGTCAACCTGGCCGACGCCGAACGCGACGTGCCGGTGACGGCCGGTCAGGTTGTGCTCGCCACCGGCGACGCGGTGGTCGGGAACGGGTCGGTGCGGCTCGAGGCCGAGTCCGCCGCCATCATCCGCTCCCGGTGACCCCCGTGATCAGAGCTCTCCGACGACGACGCCGGGCATCGGCTCCTCGATCCGCACCACATGCGTCGTGGGCGCCTGGCCGTCCTGCACCTGCCACGTGTTGATCAGCGTCTTCGCGAAGGCCTGCGCGGTGTCGAAGTCGTCGAACGGCCCGACCGCACGGGGCGCCGTCAACAGCTGGCCTTCATCGGTGAGCAGGACGACGAACAACGGGCTACCTCCGTGGCGGTGGACTCTGACTCGCGTGGTACCCGAGCGGCCGCCATCACAAACGCCGCGGTGGGACGTCGATCACCCGCGGTCCGAACGTCTTCGGCGCCGGTCCGAACGCACGCCGAGCCGAGGCGATCGCGGTGCGGGCCAGCGCGGCGTTTCCGGCCGCCCCGATGCCCGCTCCGATCCCGAGCGGCAGCGCCCGGCCGAGCAGCAGCGCACCCTGGCGGGCGCCGAAGCGGGTCACGAGCAGATGGCCCAGCCGGCTGTTGATCCCGGCGACGCGGTCCCGCGAGGTCGTCCGGCCGATGACCTGCGCCCAGTGCGGCGCCTCCGCGCCGACCCCCTCGATCGCGACCGTGGCACCCTCGCCGAGCAGTACGGCGAGGACGAGGGCCCGGCGGATCTCCGGATCGCTGACCGGCACTCCGTGTACCTCGGCTACCGCCAGGACGTACATGGCGGTAGCCGACACGAACGCGGTGATCTCGGCGACTCCGGAGGCGATCGCGGCGCCCGTGCCGACGCCCGGGATCGCCGCCGCCGCGCCGGAGGCGCCCCCGATGCCGATCACCGCCGTCAGGTACCGACGCTCGAGCTGCTCGATCACCTTTGCCGGCGTGGCGGCCGGCCGCTTGGCCCGCACCCGTTCGAGGTAGGCGAGCACGGCCGGTCGCTGTATCGCCAGCGCCTTGTCCAGCGCGACGTCGAGGGCGCGCTCGACGCCTGCGGGCACCCGTACGGGCCGCTTACCCATCGCTCACCTCCAGGGCGTTCCCTGCTCGATTCAACGCGACGAGCCTGCTGATGGCCCGCCGGTACTTCTTGCGATACCCACCGCGGAGCATGTCGGCATCGAAGAGCTGGTCCAACCCGACCCCGGACGCCACCACCGGGATCTGGCGGTCGTACAGCCGGTCGGCCAGCACCACCAGTCGCAGCGCGACGTTCTGGTCCGGCGCCGGCGCCACGCCGAGCACGTGCACGGCTGGAACACCGTCGACGAGCGCGCCGTAGCACGAGGGGTGCAGTGTCGCGAGGTGAGCGACGAGCTCGTCGAAGTCGTCGAGCGTCGCGCCCGCCTGGGCCACGGCGCGCACCCGCACCTCGTCGTCGGGCAGCGGCACCGGCGCGGCCGGCAGCCCGCGATGCCGGAAATCCGGACCGTCCACCCGCACCGCGCGAAAGCGCGCCGCGAGGCCCTGGATCTCGCGCACGAAGTCATCGGCCGCGAAGCGTCCCTCACCCAGCCGGTCCGGCAGCGTGTTGGACGTCGCCGCCAGCGTTACGCCCTGCTCAGCCAGCCGCGTGAGCAGGGATGACACCAGCACCGTGTCGCCCGGGTCGTCCAGCTCGAACTCGTCGATCGCGAGCAGCCGCATCCCGGCCAACGCATCGACCACCGCCGCGAAGCCGAGGGCCCCGGCAAGCTGCGTGAGCTCGACGAAGGTCGCGTAGGCCTTGGGGCCGGGAACCGCATGCCACAACGACGCGAGCAGGTGCGTCTTGCCCACCCCGAACCCGCCGTCGAGATAGACACCGGAGGGCTCCTGGTGGGCCGCTCGGCGCCGGAATCGCGGCGACTGCCGGGTGGGCTCGGCCACCGTCGCGGCGAAGGCCCGCAGCGTCGCCAGCGCGGCGGCCTGGGTCGGCTCAGCTGGGTCGGGACGGTAGCTCCCGAAGCGAACGCCCGCGAACAGGGGCGGCGGCACCAGGCCTGCGATCAATGCCTCTGGCGCCACGACCGGGGACCGGTCGACCAGACGGGCGGGCACGGGACGCGAGCCTACTGATCGGCCGACGTGCTGAGATGGACGGCATGCGTGCTCTGTTGCCGATCGTCCGAGACCAGGTCGACGTCCACGCCTGGTACGCCCAGGAGTGGCTGGAACCCGGCGGCCTCCGGGTCAATTTCGTCAGCAGCGTCGACGGCGCGGCCACCGAGGACGGCCTGTCGCGGGGCCTTCAGACCGACGGGGACAACCGGATCTTCGCCGCGCTGCGGGACCTGGCTGACGTCGTTCTCGCCGGCGCCGGCACGGTGCGCACCGAGGGATACCGCGCGATCGACCTCACCCCCCGGCGCTGCGCGATCCGGCGAGAGCACGGTTTGTCCGACCAGCTGCCGGTGGCGGTGGTCAGCCGGTCGCTGCGGCTCGACCCGGCCTCGGATCTGTTCGTGAAAGCGCCGGAAGATGGCCGAACCATCGTGATCACCGGCAGCGACTGTGATCATGACAGGCGCAGGGCCCTAGAGAAGGTGGCGGACGTCGTCATCGCCGGCGACCAGGACGTCGACCTTGCCGCCGCCCGCGCCGCGCTGGAGGAGCGCGGCCTGACGCGGATCCTGTGCGAGGGCGGTCCGACCCTGTTCGCGGAACTGGCCCACGCCGGGATCGTGGACGAGCTGTGCCTGAGCGTCACGCCGCTGCTGGCCGGCCCCGGCGCGCGCCGCATCGTCGCCGGCGACCTCTGGCCGCACGATCCGCGGCGCCTCACCCTCGCCGGCCTTCTCGAGGAGGACGACGCGCTGTTCTGCCGCTACCGTGTGGCGCGCTGACCGAGACCCGGGACGATGTCGTCGAGCCGGAAGGTCACCGGCTGCTCGAGCTGCTCGTAGGTGCACGACTCAGGCGCCCGGTCGGGGCGCCACCGCAGGAAGTGGGCGAGGTGCCGGAACCGGTTTCCCTCCATGTGCTCGTACTTGACCTCGACGACCCGCTCGGGGCGCAGCGGCACGAAGGACAGGTCTTTCTGCGCGTTCCAGCGGCTGACCGCACCGGGAAGCCGGCGTCCTTGGTGAGCTTCCGCGTCAGCCCATTCCCGCCACGGATGCTCGTCGCCCTCTGCGCCGAGTAGCGGCCGCAGTTCCTCGACCAGGGCGGCGCGGCGCGCGGCCGGGAACGCGCCGATCACGCCGACGTGCTGCAGGTGATCGTTCTCGTACAGGCCGAGCAGCAGCGACCCGACGAGCGGCTGGTTCTCGGTCGACGTCTTGTGCCAGCGGAAGCCGGCAACGACGCAGTCGGCGGTGCGCGTGTGTTTGATCTTGAACATCACCCGCTTGTCCGGCAGGTACGTCACGCCGAGCGGCTTGGCGATCACGCCGTCCAGGCCGGCACCCTCGAACTCGGTGAACCATCTCTGCGCGAGCTCCGGATCTGTGGTCGCGGGCGTGATGTGGATCGGCGCTCGCGCCGAGGACAGTGCCTCGACGAGGGCGGCCCGGCGTTCCGCGAACGGTCGACCAGTCAGATCGTCGTCGCCGATCGACAGGAGGTCGAAGGCGATGAACGACGCCGGCGTCTGCTCGCTGAGCAGCGTGACGCGTGATACCGCCGGATGGATTCGCTGTTGGAGTGCGTCGAAGTCGAGACCGTTGTCGGTGGCGATGACGATCTCGCCGTCGATGACGCAGCGTTCGGGCAGTTCAGCCTTGATGGCCGCCACGACGTCCGGGAAGTACCGCGTCATCGGCCGCTCGTTGCGGCTGCCGATCTCGACCTCGTCGTGATCGCGGAACACGATCGATCGGAAGCCGTCCCACTTCGGCTCGTACGACGCGCCGGGCGGGATGCCGGCTACCGGTTTGGCGAGCATCGGCGCGACCGGCGGCATGACTGGAAGCCTCATGGCGGTCATTAGACCCCTATCCTCTAACGGTCCTCGTAGGCGGGTGGAGCGGAGCGGACGTGGCGGGACGAGACGATCGGGGCAGATCGCTGCCTGCCGTATCCCCCGGTCGGCGACCGGCTCGCGTCGACGCACCACCGGCGGCAAAGGTCGTCGCCGCGGCCGGTACCGCGATCGCCGGCGCCGCCAGGTTGGGTCGCCTGGTGACCAGGTCCGGATGGGGACTGGCCCGCCGGCTGCCAGGCGGCCAGACCCTGCAGCGCGAGGTCAGCGCTTCCAGGACGCGGCGCTCACCGAGGTCCGGCGCCTGCTCGACGTTCCCCCGGGCGCCGGTGCCACTGCCGCCACCGCGGAGGAGCGGCGCGTGCTGATGCTCGTCCAGAACAGCGATGGCGCCGACCCGCTGCGCAGCGCGATGAACGAGCTGCTCGAGCGCTCCGTCGAGACCGACCGCACCGCGAGCCGCGACTACCTCTACGGCAACATCATCGGTCAGCTGGTTCCGGACGAGGCGCGCATCGTCTCGGCGTTGTCGGACGGGTCGCTGTTCGCGGCCGGCGACGTCGTCGCCAAGCAGTTCGGCCGCTCGGCGACACGCACCGTGCTCGTCAACGCCTCGACGGTGGGGCGGGCCGCCGGCGTCGTCACGCCGGACAACGTCCCCACGTACGTGACTCGGCTGCACAACTTCGGGCTGATCGAGTTCGGGCCACCGGACGAGTCGATTGCGATGCAGTTCGACATCCTGGCCACCGATTCCGCGGTGCAGGCCGCCGAAGCCGCGATCGAGGGCCGCCGGCTCGGTTCACCGCGGCTGGTCGGCAAGACACTGTCGATCTCGCAGTTCGGCCGCGAGTTCTGGTCTGCCGCCGATCCGTTCCGACCCGCACTCCCTCGCCCGCCGAGCTGATGAGCGGGGTCGTGCACGACCTCGTCCAGCACTGGTACATCGACTTCAGCATCCCGATCGTCGCCGCGATCATCGGCTACGTCACCAAGCTGGTCGCGATCCGGAGCTCGTGGCGCACCAGCTCGCCGAGCCGATGCGCAGAGCCACCGAAGACATCACCCGCGAGGTGATGGCGGAGTACCAGCCCGGCCTGTGGGACGCGATGCCAGAGCCGAGCGCCGCCTGGTCATCGGACGCGTGCAGGCCGAGACGCCCCGGATGATCAGCTCCGTACTCACCGACATCCAGCGCGACGTCGACAGCGTGTTCGACCTCAGAGAGATGGTGATCACGAACCTCGTCACCGACAAGGCGTTGCTGAACCGGATCTTCCAGGAGGCCGGACGCAAGGAGTTCCGGTTCATCGCGCGGTCGGGCATCTGGTTCGGCGGCACGATCGGCCTGCTGCAGATGGCGCTCTGGGTCGTGTTCAACCAGCCGTTGATCATGCCTGCGTTCGGCCTGCTCGTCGGCTGGCTTACCGACTGGCTCGCACTCAAAATGATCTTCAATCCGAAAGAGCCGATCCGGGTCCTTGGCATCGAGTGGCAGGGGCTGTTCCTCAAGCGCCGCAGGGAAGTCGCGGCGGACTACGGCGCCCTGATCGCCGACGAGATCATCACGCCGCGAAAGGTGCGCGAGGCGGTCTACGCGGCCCGCTTCCGACCGGGTTTTCGCCATGGTGCGCAAGCAGGTCCAGGCGTCATTGGATCGCAACACCGGTCTGGCCAAACCACTGGTCGTGCTCAGCGTCGGCACCACCCGCTACCAGGACATGAAGCGCACCATCACGGCGAAGGTGATGCAGCGGCTGCCCGACACGATGACCTACCTCGAGGACTACGCCCGCGACTCGATGGACGTGCGCAACCTGCTGATCGAGAAGATGCAGGCGCTCGACGAGCTGCACTTCGAGGCTCTGATCCGGCCCGCCATCGAGCAGGACGAGTGGATCCTGATCACCGTCGGGGCCCTGCTCGGCTTCGCCATGGGCGAGGCACAGGCATTGATCCTTGAGCACTTCTCATCAAGATAGAGCGACCCGCTCGCGTAGCGTTCACACCGTGCCGGATCATCGACTTCGCCGCATCTCCGCGCCTCGTTCGCTCGGCCTCGCCGTCAG
>JAODNL010000306.1 GCA_025465405.1 Pseudonocardiales bacterium
GGCTGGTTCCGCACTGGTGACCTCGGCCGGTTGGGTCCGCACGGCGACCTCTACGTCGTCGACCGGCTGAAAGAGATCATCCGGTCCGGCGGGACGAACGTGTACCCGTCCGAGATCGAGCGGGTACTCATCGACCATCCCGCCATCCGCGAGGTCGCCGTCGTCGGGGTGCCGGACGAGCAGTTCGGTGAGGTGGCGCTGGCGGTGGTGGTGCCCGAGGACGGCCAGCACGTCTCGCTCGATGAGATCGACGAGTTCACTCGCAGCCGGCTGGCCCGCTACAAGCGCCCGCGCCACCTCGTTCTGGTCGACGAGCTGCCGCGGAACGCGTCCGACAAGATCGAGCGGGGCGTCCTGCGCAAGCGCTACGCCGAGCAGTTCGCGACGGGTGCCGGGTCACCACCCGCATAGCGGCCGCAGTGCGCTCGGGCCCTCAGTCGACGACGAGCTCGGCTCGCATCCGCTCGAGCGGCACCGCACCCAGGCCGTTGCGCAGCGCCCATTCCCGCACGCCCGCGGCACCGCCCGCAAGGCGTAGGAATTCGGCGATGGCGGCGCCGTCCACCCGGTGTCGGATTGCCGCCGCCGCGGACGGCCCGTAGAGCGGATGCTCCCGGTACCGCTCGGCGATGGGCCGGATTCCCACGTCGCTCTCCGCGTAGTCGGCGATGATCGAGGACTCTTCGACGTCGAGGCACGCGAGTACGACGGCGGCGAGCACGCCGGTCGGATCCTTGCCGGCCGCGCAATGGAACAGCAGCGGGTGGTTGTCCGGGTCGCCGATGATCTTCAGGGCGCGAATCAGCGGGGCGGCGTTGCTCTCGAGCAGTCGCAGGTACTGCGCACCGCTTCCGGCCGGGTGCAACAGCGCGACGCCGGATGCGGTTCCGGTGCCGCTGGTGCCGTTGGTGGCGCCGTCGGACGGGACGGCAACCGGCAGGTGGTGATAGCGCAGGTCCAGCAGCTCGCAGAGCCAGTCCTCCTCGCGCAGCTCCTCCTGCGGCATGCGCAGGTCGATCACGGTGTCGAACTCGAAGCCGGCGAGGATCGCGCAGTCCTGCATCGTCGCAAACCACAGGGTGCCGCTGCGGAACAACCGCCCGGTCCGCGTCTGCCCTCCCGAGCGGACCGCCAATCCGCCGAGGTCGCGAAGGTTCCAGACCCCTTCCAGGGGAGCGGGCACCGGTAGCGCGCTCAACGCCGGTAGGCCGGATCGCTTCGATCGCGAGCGCCGGCCGTCATCGACGAGAGCGGCGACGAGCCCTGCCAGGCCGCGATGTCATCGGTCCGAGACGAATCCATGATCACGACCCGCGTGGCGATGCGCCAATCGCCCCCGCGCCTTTCGAAGCGGTCGGCGTACCGGCTGTTCGCAACCAGCTGCAGCGTCTTGCCGTCGACCTCCTTCTGCTGCACGACGACGGCATACGTCTCGACGTAGGCAACGTCCCCCTCGACCTCGATGGACATCGTCGTGAGGTGGTGCGAAGTGGTGACGTATTCGCGACGCAGGAAGGGCACGATCCACTCGACGAAGTCGTCGCGGGTTCCTTTGAACGGTCCGTGGTCGTCGAAGGCATCCGGGTGGTAGGCGGACTTGATGAGGTCGGCGTCGAGGCGGTCGATCCCGCGGCAGTAGCGGGCCATCGCCTCGCGGATCATCTCGCGGTCCAGCAGGGATCCCGCGGTAGGGACCAGCCAGGCGGTGGCTGTCGGACTCGTCATGGGCGAACCCCTCGGTAGGCACTTGTTGGTCAAAATCTAACACCGATTGCCAGGATGTCGCAGACACCAGCAGGGCCGGATAGCACCTCGGTGCCGGCGTCCTCGCCACGACTATTCGAGATCTGCTAGCGTTGCCATACAGCGTTGGGTTTCTAGCGAGGGAGCAGTTCGATGCCGCTGGCCATCGACTCGGAGAAGTGCCAGGGGCATGGCCGATGCACGCTCGCCAGCCCGGAACTGTTCGACGTGGACGACGACGGCTACGGAACGGTTCTGAACCCCGAACCCGGGCCCGAGTACGACGGCGACATCGCCACGGCAATCGGTTCCTGTCCGGAGCAGGCGATCTCCCGCACCTGACTGTGGCCGTGGCCGGTCATTCGTAGCGGCGCGCGACCCGCTTGGCGATCGACATGCGGTGGACCTCGGACGCCCCGTCGTAGATGCGGAATGCCCTGATGTCGGCGTAGATGCGGCCGACCACAAGGTCGTCGGACGTGCCCATCCCGCCGCACAGTTGGACCGCCCGGTCGACGATCCGACCGACGGCCTCGCTGATGAACACCTTCGCCCGCGACGAGGCCTCGGTGCCCTTGTCGCCCTCGCTGAGCAGCCACGAGGTGTGCCAGAGCAGCGAACGAGCCGCGGCCAGGTCGATCTCGTTGTCGGCAATCATCTGCTGAGCCATCCCGTGCTCGGTCAGCCGGTGTCCGAACAACTCGCGCTCGACGCAGCGGCGCACCGCGATCTCGTGCGCGCGCCGCGCCGCACCCAGCCAGCGCATGCAGTGGGTGAGGCGCGCGGGGGCGAGCCGGACCTGGGCGTAGCGGAATCCTTCGCCCGGCTCGCCGAGGACGGCGTCGGTAGTCACGAACGCGTCGTCGAAGCGGATCTGGCAGTGCCCGCCGACCATGGTCGCGTCGATCGTCCGGGCATGGCCCGTCACGCGGTAACCCGGATTGTCCGCATCGACCAGCAGCATTGTCGCCTTACCGCTGTCCGCGTCGCGCGCCATCACGATCACGACTGCTGCTCCGTCGGCACCGGTGATCAGATGCTTGTCGCCCGAGATGGCCCACCCGCCGTCGACTCGCCTGGCGATGGTGCGCAGGGCGCTCGGGTCGGACCCGGCGCCAGGCGGCGGCTCGGTCATCGCGAAGCTCGACCGGATGTCACCAGCCACCAGCGGCCGCAGGTATTTCTCCTTCTGCCCCTCGGTGCCCACGACGGTGAGAAGATGGATGTTTCCCTCGTCGGGCGCCGCACAGTTGAGCGCGAGCGGACCGAACAGGCTTCGGCCGGCCTCCTCCAGCAGCACAGCGGCCTCGTCGAACCGGAAGCCGCCGCCACCGAGCTCGCTCGCCGCCTGCGGGGCCCAGATATCCGCGTCGCGAGCCGCCTTCTGCAGGGTCCTGCGCAGGTCGTCGTCGATACCGTCGGTGAACGCTGACTGCTCGCGGGGAATGACGGTGTCGTCGATGAATTGCCGGATGCGATCGCGCCAATCCTCAACGCGAGGCGACAGTGAGAAATCGAAGGACATGGGAGTGCAACGTTCCCTTCGTGTCCGCCGACGCCACCGGTTCGGGGCTGGTGGTCGTGGTCGCGAGACCGCCGGAAACCGCTCCGAAGTCTGCCACTGCCGTCGGCTCAGGAGACGTAAGACTCCCACAGCGCGTCGGTGTCGTCGGCGGGGCCTGAGCCGGCCAGGACGCCACGTCGCAGCAGGTACCACCGATCGGCCACTCGCAAGGCGCGCCGGGCTTGCTGCTCGACGAGCAGCACCGCGGTTCCGTCCTCCTGCGCGGCCGCCCGAACGGCGTCGAGCAGGCGGTCCACCACGAGTGGTGCCAGGCCGACGGACAGCTCGTCTACCAGCAGGACCTTGGGCTTGAGCGCGAGTGCTCGGCCGACGGTGACCATCTGCTGCTCGCCGCCGGAGAGCAGACCCGCGCGCCGGTTCAGCAGCGGCGTGAGCTCGGGAAACAGGGCGAGCACCCGGTCGGTATGCCCACCGACCTTCAGGTTGTCTGAGACGGACATCCCCATGAAGACCGCGCGCTCCTCGGGCACGAACGCGAATCCCCGGCGCACCCGGCGGTGCAGCGGTCCCTTGAGCGGCTTGCCTTGATAGTGGATCTCGCCGCTGATCTTGGGCAATTCCCCCGCCAGGGTCAGCAGCGTGGTGGTCTTGCCGGCGCCGTTCGGTCCGAGCAACGCGACGACCTCGCCGGCGTACAACTCGAGGTTCATGCCGCGCACGGCGGCGAGGTCCCCGTAGCCGGCTACGAGGTCCGTCACACGCAGCAGCGGTCGTCGCTGCAGTGTGGTCCCGCCGCTGTCCAGGTTCAAATGCGTCGTATCAGGATGCACGGCGACGTTGTTCGAGGTACTCGGCATGCGGCTCCTCGCTCGGTTCGACCTCATAATCTAACGACGTGAGGTTCATCGAGTCAACCCTGTCGGTCTAAGTACGAAGACTCAGCTGTTTCAGGACGATTCACGCCATCATCGGCCGACATTGGACCGCAACCGCATCGTTACTTGACCCGAAAACCAGACGACATTAGATTTGCCGCCTACTGACCCGATGACAAGTGAGGACCCCATGACGGTCAATCGAAACAGACTGCGCGTCGGCATGGCACTGTTGGCGGCCGCCACGCTCGCGCTGGCCGGGTGCTCGTCGAGTGGTAGCAAATCCTCGGCGACCGGCAGCAACACCGGAGGGGCAACTACCGGAGGTGGCGGCTCGGCGAACAAGTCGCCGATCAAGGTGCTGCAGATCGCCGTCCTGGCGAACGCGGCATTCTCCAACCCGCAGTCGACGGTCGCCGCGAAGGCGTACGTCAAGCAGGTCAACGACGCCGGTGGCATCAACGGCCATCCGATCACACTGGAGATCTGCGACAGCGACCTCAACCCGAACAAGGAGACGGCGTGCTTCCAGCAGGCCGTCACGGACAAGGTGGCGGCGGTCGTCGGGTCGTTCACGATCTTTGCGGCCACTGGCATGAAGCTGCTCGAGCGTGCGGGCATCCCGTTCATCGGCGGCAACGGCACGGACATCAGCGAGTTCACGAGCAAGATCTCGTTCCCGGGTGACGCCGGTGAGGTCGGCTGGTACTTCGGTGAGGCGGCCTTGATGCGCAGCGCCGGCGTCAAGAACCCATCGCTGATGTATTGCGATACCGCTGCCTGCGGCCTGTCCAAGGATCTGGCGAGCACGTACTGGTCGAAGTCCGGCAGTGGTTCGGTGAAGACAGTCTCGGCACCGCTGGCCCAGCCGCAGTACACGGCGCAGGCAGCCACCGCGGTCTCCGGGGGTGCGGACGGCGTCATGCTCGCGTCCTCGACCGACGTCATCCCGAAGATGGTGAGTGCAGTTCGTCAGGCGAACTTCAAGGGCCCGATCGCGCTGATCGACCCGTTCGTCACTGACCAGACGATCCAGGCCATGGGTGCTCAGGGCGAAGGCCTGCTTGTCTCCGGCCTGCTGGCCCCGACGTCGGACTCGAGCAACCCCGGCGTGCAGGCCTTCGTCAAGGCGATGGACGCTCAGGACCCGAAGGCGTCGAAGGACGGCATTTCCGAGCACGCATGGAACGGCTTCGACCTGTTCGGCCAGGTTGCCAAGACTGTGCAGGGCGACGTCACCGCATCGAGCCTGATGGCGGCCCTGAACGGCGTCACGAGTCCGATCACCCTCGGGCTTACCGGCGCCTGGACCTCACCGGGCCAGGGGACGCCGCCGTCGAGCACCTACCCGCGCCTGACGGCGGACACTCTGAGCTACCTGCCGGAGAAGATCACGAACAACAAGCTCGTCGTCACCGGAGCGCGCGTCAAGCTCACGTTCTGACCAGCACACAGATCGAAACGGGATCCCGGTAGGCAGGAATCACGATGGAAATCGTCCGCTACGCGGCGCTCGGCATGGGCACTGGCGCTCTTTACGCCATGGTGTCGGCCGGTCTGGTGACTGTCTACCGGGGCTCCGGGATCGTGAACTTCGCGCAAGGCGCGTTCGTCATGGTCGGCGGATACGTCGACTATGAATTCTCGACGCGGGCCGGATTGAGCTTCTGGCCCGCAATGATCCTGACGGTCCTGGTCACCGCGTTACTCGGCGCGGCGGTGCAGCTGATCGTGCTCAGTCCCATGCGCAACTCGTCTCCGCTCACCCGTGTCGTGGCGACGCTCGGCCTGCTCATCACGCTGCAGGCCGCCGCGGCGCTGCACTACGGGCACGAGGTCCGGTCGGTGCCTTCCTACCTCCCGACCCGAAGCGTCGACATCCTTCCCGGCGTGCCGGTCGGCCTGAACGTCGTGATCATCTTCTTCGTCGGGCTGGCGGTCACGGTCATCCTGTGGGCGGTCTACCGCTTCACGTCGTTCGGCCGGCTCACGTCTGCCGTCGCCGAGAACCAGCGGGCGACGGCGGCGCTCGGCCGTTCGCCGGAGATGATCGCGGTCGTCAACTGGATGATCGGTGCCGGGCTCGCGGGCCTGGCCGGCGTGTTGATCGCGCCGATCACCTTCCTGGAGCCGAATCAGCTCGCGCTCCTCGTCGTCCCGGCGATCGCGGCCGCGCTCGTGGGCAACTTCGCATCGTTCCCGCTGGCTTTCGTCGGAGCGCTCGCGATCGGCGCCGGCGAGTCGCTGACGACGCGTTACGTCAGCAACCCCGGCTGGTCGCAGAGCCTCGCGTTCCTGATCATCATCGCCTTCGTCCTCATCCGGGGACGGGGCCTGCCCCTGCGTAGTTTCGTGCTCGACCGATTGGCCGCGGTGGGTAACGGGCGCATTCGGATCGTCCCGGCCGTGCTCGCGTACGCCGCGCTGATGTGGCTGCTCGGTAGCGCCCTCCCGGTGCGGTGGATACTGCCGACGACCGTCACGGTCGTCGCGATGATCTTCTGCTTGTCCGTGATGGTGGTGACCGGCTACGGCGGCCAGCTGTCGCTCGCGCAGTACGTCATCGGCGGAGTCGCCGCACTCGTCACCGCCCGCCTGGGCGGAGGATCGCAACACTGGCCGTTCCTCGTGGCCGTGCTCATCGGTATCCTCGCCGCGATCGCCGCCGGAGCGCTGATGGGCATACCCGCGTTGCGGACCCGAGGTATCACGCTCGCCATCGTGACGCTCGGTCTGGCCGTCGTGCTCTTCAGTCTCATCCTCAACAATTCGTCCTACAACGGCGGGACGGGCGGGATTCTCGTCGACTCGCCGAGCCTCTTCGGCTGGAACATCGACCCGCTGCTGCACCAGCAGCGCTATGCCATGATCGCGGTCACTGCGCTCTTCCTGACCGCGCTTGCGGTCGTCAACGTCCGCCGAGGGGCCGCGGGACGCAAGCTGCTCGCCGTCCGCTCCAACGAACGAGCCGCGACCGCACTCGGCATCAGCGTGTACGGCGTGAAGATGTACGCGTTCATGCTGGCGGCCGCAGTTGCCGGGCTCGCGGGCATTCTCTTCGCGTTCATGCAGGCCAGCGTGCTG
>JAODNL010000348.1 GCA_025465405.1 Pseudonocardiales bacterium
TCAGCCAGCCAGTGCGCCGGAACCGTGTAGCCGTGGTTCTCCCGCATCGCCCGTTCGATGAACTGCCTGGTGGTCTCGGTCGGTCGCCGACGTATAGGGGGTTTGCAGGGCTCGACCTCGTCCAGCGTGGCGAGGTTGAACGAGCCGATCGAGATCACGTACAACACGTGATATTTCGGCTTCCATTCGGCGCGGCCACCATAACGCAATGCCGAACGGAGGTGGTCAGGGTCGTGATACCACAGCGTCAGTTTCAGGTCGTCACCTTCGATTTCGACGCGCCCGTCGTCATGAACGGCAACGACTTTCACTTTGATGATCGGCTGCCCGTCTTCGTGCGATTTCTTCGCCTGGATCCAGTGCATGAGGTGGCCGGGGCCATACGACCCGCAGGAACGATTCCGAGGCATTGCAGTACTCCCGAAAGGTCAGGCCTCCACTGCGGGAGGCGCTCTTGCCCGCACCGGTTGGTGCTGGCCGCTTCGTCATCCGAGCCACCCACGAGCGTGGGGTTGGCGTGCCGTCCAGTCGGAGCTTGGCGACGGCATCTCGTGAAGCGAACTCAGTCTACGAGGAGGTACCGACATGCTGTCGGCACAAATGAAAGTTTGGGACGGTATGCGGCCCCAAGCGCTGACTGGTGCATCCCAGTACCGCGCACCAGTGTTCACGCATGTCAAAGGGAGTTTTTGTGCCTCACCTCTGAGGCTTGCACGTTAAAGTGCCACCCGCATGTGTCACGCAGCCGCCCCGCGGTCGTAACGCCCGTTGATCAGCGCCGACACTGTCGCCTGCTGCCAGATCCGGCCCTGCGACGTGCGGTGACCGGACGCGTTAATGAGCTTTGCAGCGTCGGTCTGCGTCAGTCCGCAGCAGGAGACAAGCCACGTTGCGTAGCACTTGAGGGCGGGCTGCCGCTCCGGCCATGCTGCGGTGGCTGCTGGAAGCATCGGCCTGGGGCCGCATTCGAGTTCGAGGTGGTCCAGAACCTCGGATAGCCGCTCCATCGTCTGGTGTGCCGGTGTTGCCATTGGTTGTGCGGTGCACGTGCCGGCGAGTGCCAGTTCGATCTCTTCGCCGAGCGTCGTGAATCCCACGGCAGCCAGCGCGGCATGGTCAAGGTCATCAACAGCCTGGACCTCTCGGCGCAGCGCGAAATCGGCTTCGTTCATGCCGCCGGTGATGGGGCAGGGCCAAAGACCTTGACCCATCAGCAGGTTGAGTCCGTGGCGCTGCAGCACCAGACTGAGCCGACGGACATGCTGCTCTCGGCCGAGATCCTGCATCGGAAACGGGACCCAAATGTTCGCCTTAGTGCAGATGGCCCGACTCATCGCTGTCGCGACCACATCAACCTGGGCGAGGTCATCGTGCGAGCCGGCCCGGCCCGGATCGAAGGTATGGATTTCGGCGATCACCGCACCGTGCTCAGCGGCCTTTTCGGCCAGTACGTCGGCCCGCCGACCGGTTTCGTGGTCGCCGAGCACGATGATGGCGTCCTGTTTGATTACTGCGGTCATGATGAGCTCACTTTCGTGTAGGCCGTCGCCGCAGTAGCGTGGAGTTGCGGTCGTGGCTGTCTGCGGACGGCGGCGATTTGGTCCAGGGGAGTCGTGTCAGCGGCTCTCCTGGTTTTTTCTGACGTCTCGACGTCTGCGTCGTTGGAAAAGCTCCGCGGGTCGTCCTCTGGTTCCGGTGGTTGTGGTGCCGGTCGCGACGAGGTGGGCCTCCATCGCCCGGCGGAACCAGTCACGCTGCAGCGCCTGGCCCGCGACGGCCTCGTGCGTCAGCCGTAATTCGCGCAGCGTGAACTCGTCACCCAGTAGCCGGTCGGGATCGGGCTCCCCTGCGTAGCAGGAACGGATGTCGTCGACAGCGCGGGCGATGATGCCGCCGTGGCCGTAGGGCAGTCGCCCTGGACTGCTCACCGGCACGAGCCTGGTGTCCGAGGGGAAGCGCGACGCGAGCCGATCCGCCCGCACCACGTCCACATGCGCGACTGAGAGAACCCAGCCGCGATCATCTCGGTCGGGGTCGTCGAACACGTGCAACTGGCGCGGATGCAGTCCGCGCACACCGGCTTTGACGCGCAGCGACCGGTCGACCGCGTCGGCAAGCCGCTCACCCTTGTGCAGAAAGGTGCCCGGTAGTGCCCACCCCGCCCCGTTCGGCCGCCGCACCTGCAGGACCACCAACTCGAGGCCGGGATCCAGCGTCAGCAGCGCGGTGTCCACGGCTACCGACGGTCGCGGGTAATCGGCGAGGGTGCGGCCGCTGCTGTCGCGGTATATCCCGTCGTTCATGTCGGACACCGGCCCTAGACTACCAATTAGCTCATTATTGCGCAAAAGGACGTTCAGTGAAAGGATGATCAACATGACCGCACGAGATGACCGCGCCGAGGGGGTCCTGCTGGCCACGGCCGCCGGCGACGCACTCGGCGCGCCGTATGAGTTCCAGCTCGCCCGCGGGCCCGAACTCGAGGTCGCCATGATCGGGGGCGGCGGCTGGGAACCCGGCGAGTGGACCGATGACACTTCCATGGCGATCGCCATCGCCGAAGTCGCCGCTACCGGCGCGGACCTGCGCGACGAGGCCGCACAGGACGCCATTGTGCGACGTTGGCACGGATGGATCCGGGACGCGAAAGACGTTGGCATCCAAACTCGTTCGGTGCTCACGGCGGCCGGACGCGCGGGCCTCTCGGCCGCGCATGCCCGCGACGAATCGGCCAAACTGCATCAGCGCACCGGCCGCACCGCCGGCAACGGCTCACTGATGCGCACCGCCCCCGTCGCGCTGGCCTACCTCAATGACGAGGACGCCCTCGTGGAGGCCGCCCGCATGATCAGCGAGCTCACCCATTTCGATTGGGAGGCGGGCGACGCCTGCGTGCTGTGGTGCGCCGCGATCCGGCACGCGGTGCTCACCGGTGAGCGCGAGATCCGAATCGGGCTGCGCCACATCGAGTCCAGCCGCCGCGACGTGTGGTCGAAGCGTCTGGACGCCGCGGAGTCGTCGCGCCCGGCCGACTTCGCAAACAACGGGTGGGTGGTCGCCGCGTTGCAGGCCGCGTGGTCGGCCATCGCGACCACCCCCGTGCCGGTTGACGACCCGGCGTCCGGGGTGCTTCGCGCCGACCATCTTCGCCTCGCCCTCGACGCCGCGGTGCGTGCGGGCGATGACACCGATACCGTCGCGGCCATCGCGGGCGGACTGCTCGGGGCCACCTACGGCGCCTCGGCAGTACCGGCGGAATGGCGGCGCGAGTTGCACGGCTGGCCCGACTTGCGTGCGCGCGGTCTGGTCAACCTCGCGTCCGCGATCACGCGGGGCGGTAAACCCGACCCGTTCGACTTCGGCTATCACAACATCCCGGACAGCTACCCGCTGACCAGGCATCCGCACGACGACGGAGTCTGGCTGGCCGGGGTCCGCGCGCTGCGGTCACTGCCCCAGGACGTCGACGTGGTCGTGTCGCTGTGCCGGGTCGGCGATCAGGACCTGCCCGCCGACGCCGAACTTGTCGAGGTCCGGCTCATCGACCAGGTGGGCGAGAACAACAACCTCGACTTCGTGCTGCTGGACACCGTCCGGGCGGTCGAGCAGATGCGTCGCAACGGCAAGATCGTACTTATCCACTGCGTGCAGGCGGTCAGCCGCACACCGACCGTCGGCGCGCTCTATGGTGCTCGCCGACGCGGCATCAACGTCGACGACGCGCTACGCGATGTGGCCGCGGTGCTGCCGAATGCGTGGCCGAACCCCGAGTTTCGTGATGCGCTGCAACGCGTGCACCCGGATGCCCGCTCATGACTGACGGCGAGCAGGGCAACCGCACGCCGTGATGAGCTGATCGTGAGTCCAGCGGTGCGAGCCTGGCAGTTCGACCCGACCGCATGGGTGTACAGGCTCTGATCACCGAACCGGCTGCTCGCGTGCTGGTTGGCGATCGCCACCTAGTCGATGACCCATAGCCACCACGTCATCGACCAGCAGAGACGGGTGCAGGACGCCCTGCCATATGACCGCATTCCTGACGATTTCCTCGTAGGTTGTCATGTGGCCATCGTCTCCCCGTCCACCGACAAGTTCCGCAACCGTGATGGCGGTCCAGCCGGGATCGCGCGGAGACCCAGCATGTAGCTGTCCAGAATGAAATACGGATGCGGTCGCGCTGGCGAGAAAGCCAGTCTCAGTGTTGGGAGCGCCGGATTCAGTGCAACTCCGCCTGAGAGACAGTTCTGGCTGGAGCGTGGGTCGGGTTCAATCTGTGCCTATGGCTGGACATCTGTTTGTGCTCCGCGGTGATCCCACGCAACTCCAATGCAGCGCCGTACTCGTTCCGTGCGACAACAACTGGGAATTGGTGTGGGAGCACTGGTCGACTCTCCTGCCGGCAGAGCGGTTCGAGCCCTCCTGGTGGGGTGCCCGGCTGAAGGGTAGCGGGGGCCGTCGCCGTTTCGTTGACGTCGCACCGAACCGCGAGCGCAAAATACGGCTTGTCGTCACAGCGGACGGCCGGGACGACCCTCAGTGGGTGGCGGACGGTGTCGTGGAAGCGATCGAAGCCTTCGCCAGTGAAACTGCGCATTCTTCCTGGCCGGGTAAAAGCGCTGGTGGCCTTGCCTCTCGTGGGCGCCGGAAAAGGTGGCTTCCAATATAGGCGCGGGGTCCTCATCCAAGCCCTGCTGCCGGCTCTGCGCGAGGTGGCGCAAAACGCCGACGTTGACGTAGCGCTAGTGCTGCGAGATCCGCGTGACCACGCTGCCATCCAAGGGCAACGGTCAGCCGACGACTGGAGCGACTTTAATGCCGGAGATCTGAATACAGCTGATGACCTGTCCACGGATTGCACATGCCGGCGTCCTCCATCGCGCAGACGGCGGCGAAAACGGCCACAATCCGCAACTTCCCGCGCGCTGAAGCCAGGAGGGGCGATCGCCGGGCGCCGGCTATTCGGGGCTATTCGGAGGCGTCGAGGACGCTGACCGCGATGCCGTACGGCACGAACCGCACCATGCGGTTCGGGTCTGTGTTGTTCTTGTTGGCCCGGAGCGCATCGAGTTCGGTCGCATACACCTCTTCGACTCTGGCGCCGCCATCTGAGTCGACGGTGTAGATGGCCCAGACTCCCTCGCCTGCCTCACCCGTGGTCTCCGGTTCACCCCGGGGACGCGAGTACCGCGCGAACTCGTCGAACAGCGCCGACCATCCTGCCCG
>JAODNL010000357.1 GCA_025465405.1 Pseudonocardiales bacterium
TCGGCATGGCCTGGCAATCGAGCATTCCAGACCTCGGCGCAGTGACCGCGCTGCTGAACGCGGTCAACTCGCCGCCACGCCGAGCACCGCGCTGATCCCCGCGATGATCGCCCCACCGAGGGTGACCGATGCGAACGAGCTCAGGAAGCCGGTGTGGAACAGCCGCCAGCGGATCCAGGCGAGTGAGACGAGCTCCAGAGCGACCGTCGCGGCCGCCGCCACCAGCGCGACCCGGTATTGCGGGATGAGGAACGGCAGCGTGTGGAGGATCCCTCCGGAGAACGTGCCGGCCCCGGTTATCGCGCCGCGCAGAAGGGGATTGCCGCGACCAGTCAGATCACCCGTGTCGGACAGGCCTTCGGAGAATGCCATGCTCACCCCTGCCCCGATCGCGGTGGCCAGACCGGCGATGAAGGCGTAGTGCGGCTGGTGCGTCGCGAAGGCGACGGCAAAGATCGGCGCGAGCGTCGAGAGCGAACCGTCGATCAGCCCAGTCATCGCGGGCTGCACGCGCTGCAGCAGGAACGTCGGGGGAGCCGCCGCGGTGCTGACCATCTTCACCTCTCGTGTCGGGCCCGAACTGGCTACCGACACCATCCCAAGGATTCGGTCCATGGTCTGCCCGGTCAGCCGCCGTCCTGGCCACCTGCTAGCAGGAAGTAACGATGCTCGCGTGACCCAGCAGAAGTCGGGCTAGCGGGCATGCGCGCCGGGCCCTGCTCTTGTCATCGTCGGAGTATGCCCTTGCGCTGTCTCATCGTCGACGACCATCTGCACTTCGCGGATGGGGCGCGGCGTCTGCTGGAGCGCACCGGGATAGCCGTGCTCGCCACGGCCGCTACGGGCGCCGATGCGTGCAGTCTGGCGCGGAAGCTCAAACCGGATCTGGTGCTGCTCGACATCGATCTCGGGGCGGAGAGTGGATTCGACGTCGCCAGGCAGCTCGGTGCCGGACGATCACACGGGGGCGCCGCGGACGGTCCGGACATCATCCTGATGTCGGCACATGACCCGGACGACTTCGCCGAACTGATCGCCGAGAGCCCGGTCGCCGGCTTCCTGCCCAAGTCGGCGTTGTCCGCGCAAGCGATCCGCGACCTGCTCGGGTAGGGCCAGCCCTACCCGGAAATGGTCGGCAGCATTGACGACGGAACGCCCGGTTCGAGTCAGGCTGAACCGGACAGGCTGGGATCGCATTCAGGAGCAGTCATGTATCGGCGACGTCTCGTTGTGCTCGGTGTGGTGCTCGGGATCGCCGCTGTCGATCAGGTGTTCAAGTGGTGGGCCTGGCGACACGCGCCCGGAGTGCGCGTCAACTACGGCGGCGATTCCTTGGTGCCCTCCAGCGTCGGCTCGTTGTATGCCCGCCCGGTGACGGGCGCAGTGCTGGATCTGGTCGACTCGGGGTTGCTGATCCTCGCCGTCGTGCTATTCCTGCGGCGCTCACGCCCGATCGCGGTGTCGATATCCGGATCGATGGTCGTCGGCGGTTGGAGCAGCAATCTGCTCGATCGCCTGGTCATGCACTACTGGTCCGCGCCGGGCAGCGTGCGTGGAGTGGTCGACTTCATCCCGATTGGCCGGCACCACTACAACGTGGCAGATCTGTTCATCATCAGCGGGACGCCCGTGTTCGTGCTCGCTGCGGGCGGCTCGTTCGTGCGCCGGGTGATCGCGAACAGGCCGTCCACCACGGCGGGCGTGACGCCGAGGACGCACCGACCTCGGCAGGCCCGCCGGATATTGGCCGCCGTCGCGGCGTACGCCGCCGTCGCAACCGCCGTCGGATTCGGTGCGGCGGACTTCGGCGGGGCGTCCTCGCCCGTCACGTCCGCGAGTGCCACCTACCAGCCGGTCTTCGTCTCACGGCACGGCATCACGTCCGCCATGCCGTGAGCGCGTTCGCACGCCAGCACCCAACGGAACATCAACCTGAAGGCAGGCTCTGAGATGGTCGTCACGCTCTTGGCAATCGCGCTTGTCGTCGCGGCGTCGATGCCTGCGGTGGCAGTGCGACGCCGCCGGTTGCGCCGCATGTCCATCGACCCCATCGCGCGTGTGCTCGGCGTGCGGGAATTCGCTGAACTCGACGGCCATCTAGAGGCCGTGGCCCGCACCGAGCGTCGTCGTCTGGAGGAGGAACTCGTCCGCTACCTTGCCGGCCGGGCCGGGCACGTCGTCGTCGTCCGGAAAGGACGGAGTGGCATCGCGCTGGAGCTCTCCGACGGTCGCTGTCTCGCCCTGCGCGGCATCAGCTGCCGCGCACTTGCGTTGCTCGACCGTCACACGCCGGTGGACTTGCTCCGTCCCGAAAGCGTCGCCCGCGACGCCCTTTCCTGTCGGCTGAGGCTGCGCGGACTAGCCGGGCCCGGGATCGACATTCATGCCCGCGACATCGCGCTCACAGTCTGATCAGATCGACAACCGAAAGGCACTGGTACTCATGAAGCTCATTACCCGTGACGGCACCGGTCTGCGCCGCCGTGGCCTGGCCGCCGGAGCAGCGATCCTGGCGGTGGTCGGGGCAGCCACCGCGTGCAGCGCGAGCCATCCGTCGAGCGCTACGGTCGCCGCCACACCGTCATCCGGTCTGCAAAGCACCTTCGTCAACACCGTCCAGAAGGTGCTGCCGTCCGTCGTGGAGATCACGACATCAGCGGGCCTCGGTTCGGGCGTGGTGTTCGACAACACCGGCGACATCGTGACCAATGACCATGTCGTAGGGACCGCGACGTCGTTCAGCGTTCTGGTGAACGGCTCGGCGACGCCCCTGTCGGCAACTCTCGTCGGCACCTACCCCGCGTCGGACCTCGCAGTGATCAAGGTGCGTGCTACTACGCCGTTGACTCCCGCCAACTTCGGCGACACCGTCGCACCCAAGGTCGGTGACGTGGTGCTGGCCATGGGCAACCCGCTCGGCCTCGAGGGCAGCGTCACCGAAGGAATTGTCTCGGCGGTCGGCCGCACCGTGGGAGAGCCGACCGGCAGCGGCTCACCGGGAGCAACCCTTTCGGGCGTGATCCAGACCTCCGCTGCGATCAACCCCGGCAACAGCGGTGGCGCACTGGTCGACCTCGCGGGCGACGTGGTCGGGATCCCGACGCTCACGGCGACCGACCCGCAAATCGGCGGCAGCGCGCCCGGTATCGGGTTCGCGATCCCGGTGAGCACGGTGACTGCCGTCGCGCGGCAACTCATCGCCTCCGGGCACGTCACCGTCGCGCCGTAGTGATCCGGTCTTCGCTTCCTCGCGGCTACAGTCGTCGGTGACGCGTAGCACCTACCGCCGAGCGGCGCGCTGGCGTCATCGGAGAACGGATGATCCGTGGCTTGGCCCGCAGGATGGTCGTCGCGAGCACGATGGTGGCGATGATCATCGCTGCTGCGTTCGTCGTACTGATCCGAAAGATCAACAATATGAGCCACTGGACACAGGCCGCGAACGATTCTCAGACGGTCCTGGTCTTGGCGCAGGACGTGGAAAGACTCATCTCCGACGTCCAGACCAACGAGCGAAGCTTCGTGCTCACCGGGCAGTCCAGCTACCTCGAGACGTGACGAGCTGCTCAGGCGAAGCTGCCGGCAACCGGCGCAGGCACGAAAAAGATCGAACGAGATCTGCACGATGGCACCCAACAGCGACTGCTAACGCTCGCGCTGGATCTGCGAATGGCTGAGGCCGACGTCCCGGACAATCTGACCCAGATCAGATCCCAGTTGTCGGACGTCGCTGACGTGCTGTCCAGCGCGATGAACGACCTCCGTGAAATCACGCACGGCATCCACCCGGCAATTCTTTCCGAGGGCGGCCTGGGGCGAGCGGTCAAGGCTCTCGCGCGAAGGTCTCCGATTCCCGTGACTGTCGATCTGCAGATCGACGGCCGATTGCCTGCCGCAGAACGTCGAGATCGCAAGCTACTACGTCGTCGCGGAAGCGTTGGCAAACTGCGCCAAACACGCCCATGCGTCGGTCGCCACCATTGCCGTACAGCGTGCGGGCGATGTGCTGTCCCTATCGATCAGCGATGACGGCGGCGGCGGAGCGAACCCCGCCAAGGGCTCGGGCCTCGTCGGGCTGATGGATCGCGTCGAGGCATTCGGCGGCACCGTCCACGTCACCAACCCGCTGGGCGCCGGTACAACGGTGCACGTGCGAATGCCCGTGGACGAGTCTGTTGTCGGCTAGGCCGACCTGTCCCAGGCGAGCGCCCGCACAGGTTGTCGTCACGCTGGATCGGGAAGGCCACACTCAGCTCCGAGGCTCATGACGCGAACGCGACGTGCTGGTCCTCATCCGCTACAGCTTGCGCCTGTGGAGGTGCGGTCGTCTTCGCGGCCAGCACTACGAATCCAGCCCTGCTAGCCGGTACCCCACGCGGTTACCGAGGGCTTACCCGAGTCCTACCTGGAGGGACCGCTCGTCCTACCTCGTGCCTAGGAGTTCCGGCTAGCCGGTACGCCGGTTGGACGCTCGCCGTGACGACAACGCGACCGGCGAGGGTTGAAGGTTTGTGTATGACGGAGATGGGCATCACTACCAGCGGATCGGACGCGCGTCGGCTTGACCGTGCCACCTGCCGAGAACACGACCCCGAGTTCTTCCTCTAGAGGGCAACTGCCCTACCTTCCTGCGAGGCCACGATGAGAATCCCTGCCCTAGAGCTGGCCGTCGGACACGTCATCCGACTCAACGACTGGCAGCTGCACGTCGTAGCCGTTGAGCACGACGTCGCGACCGCGGTACTGACGGCGGAGTTCGATTTTCTTCTCCACTTCGCGCGACACGATTCCGTCGATGTCGTCGGGGAGGTCCACCGCGCATCCGCCGTGGCGTGACCCGGGTGGCGCCGGTCGCGACGACGCCCGTGCCGCAACCGCGAGTCGGTCGGCGGGCCACCTGGTCGAGGTCGGCAGCGACGGATCGGCGGCGGCGGCGCCGGATTCGGTAGGCCGGGGACCTAGCCATGTCATAGGTGGTATGGCACGGTGTGGGTTATCTGGCCGATTGATACCGAATTCCGGTGTGTCCAGGTCTTGGATTGGGGTTGGTCCGATGTCACGACGTCAACGGCGGTTGCCGGTCCTATGGCTGGTACCTGTCGCAGTTGCAGCTCTCACTGTCGCGATCGCAACCACAGCGCCGGCCGATACCCCGCGGTCAACCGCGACGGGGCTGGCGGCAGCCGCTCAAGCGCCCAGTTCATCTGGATGTGCCAACCGGGTGAACAACACGCCCGCCAAGCTGTTGGCGTGCATCAGGACAGAGGATCTCTGGCGACACATGAAGGCTTTTCAGGCAATCGCTGACCAGAACCCCGGACCGGACGGCCACCCGTCCCGCAACTCCGGCGAGCCGGGCTACAAGGCGTCGGTGGACTATGTCGCCAAACTGATGCGGCAGGCCGGATACGAGGTGACCGTCCAGACCTACAAGTTCTTCTACTTCGCCTACACGGTGGTCCCGACGTTCCGCGAGGTGTCGCCGACTCCCCACGACTACACGGTCGCCACTGACTGGAACCCCGGCCAGAGCACCGGGTCCACGACGGCTGATATTCAGCCAGCCGGTGGCATCGTCATCCCGCCGACCCCGTCGTCCAGCTCGACCAGCGGCTGTGCGTTGACCGACTTCAACGGCTTCGTACCCGGTCGCGTCGCGCTCATCCAGCGGGGTGGGTGCAACTTCGGCGTCAAGGTCCTCAACGCGCAAGCAGCCGGTGCGTCCGGAGTGATCATCTTCAACGAGGGCAACCCCGGCCGCACCGGTCTGCTGGCAGGCAGCCTGTCCGACGCCTCCGGCAAGCGGATCGTCCCGACGATCCCGGTCGCCTTCACGCCGTTTGCGACCGGCGACGACCTGCTCAACCAGTACAACCAGGCAGTTCAGGGCGGCACGGCGCTGCCGGTGATGAACCTCGACATCAAGGCGGTCGTCAACCCGAACGCCGACGACTACAACGTCATCGCCGACTCCAAGGGCGGGGACCCGAACCACGTCGTGGTCG
>JAODNL010000362.1 GCA_025465405.1 Pseudonocardiales bacterium
GCTACGCCCGCACCGACGAGTACCTCGACGTGCTGAAGCTGGCCTGGACCTCGGACGCGCCGTTCGACTATCGCGGCACGTACTACACCCTCGAGGACTTCGTCACCGCGGTGAAGCCATACCAGCAGCCGCGCATCCCGATCTACTTCGGGGGATCGTCGGAGGCCGCCTACCGCGTCGGCGGCAAGCAGGCGGACACGTACGCGCTCTGGGGCGAGCCGCTCGCGGAGACCGCCGAGCAGATCTCCTCGGTCCGTGCCTCCGCGAAGGCGGCCGGGCGCAACGATCTGCCTGGCATCAGCGTGTCGTTCCGGCCGATCCTCGGTGCCACCGACGAACGTGCGTGGGAGCGCGCCGAAGGAATCCTTGACACGATCAACGTGAACCGGGCGGCCGGTGTACGCAGCCCCCAGCGCCGGCCGCGCGAACTGTTGAGCACGGACGGGAAACCCGCCAACGCCGGCTCGCAGCGCCTGCTCGCCGCGGCCGCGAAAGCCGACCGACACGACCGGGCACTGTGGACCGCGACGGCGGCCGCGAGCGGCGCGGCGGGGAATTCGACAGCTCTTGTCGGCTCACCGGAGACGGTGGCCCAGGCGCTGCTCGACTACGTCGACCTCGGCGTCACGACGGTGCTCATCCGCGGCTACGACCCGCTCGAGGATGCCGTCGACTACGGACGCCACCTGCTGCCGCTCGTGCGTCAGGAGCTTGCGCGCCGCGAGTCGTCCGGCCGCCGCGACGGCGTCGCCGTCGCCAGCTGACCTACCCGCCCCACTCGGAGGAGAACGAGCCATGCCCGTCGAGATCATCGGCCTCATCAGCACGCAGCACCAGTCCGAGATCCATCATTCGGACGGCGATCCCGTGATCGATCCTGATTACGTCGCCCGATTCGCCCGCGCCCACGAGAACTCGGACTTCGACCGGGTACTCATCGGCTACTCGTCCGGGTCGCCGGACGGCACCCAGGTCGCCGCCTACGCGGCCGCACACACTGAGCGGCTCACTTTCCTCGTTGCCCACCGTCCGGGGTTCGTCTTCCCGACGGTCGCCGCGCGCGTCTTCGCAACGCTCGACCAGTTCACCGCGGGTCGCGTGGCGCTGCACACGATCAGCGGTGCCGCCGACGCCGAGCAGCGGCGCGACGGCGACTACCTGTCCAAGGCAGACCGGTACGCCCGAAGCGGCGAGTTCCTGCGGATCATCAAGCAGGCGTGGACATCCGACGAGCCGTTCGGTTTCGACGGACGCTTCTACCGGTTCGCGGACTTCGTCAGCGCGGTTAAGCCCTACCAGCAGCCGCGGATCCCGATCTACTTCGGTGGCTCGTCGGAGGAGGCGTACCGGATCGGCGCCGCGGAGGCCGACGTCTTCGCCTTCTTCGCCCAGCCGCTGGCCCAGACGGCGGAGGAGTTCGAGCGCGTTCGCGCGGCGGCCACCGCGGCCGGACGGGCTGAACCGCCGCGCTTCAGCGTCTCGTTCCGGCCGATCCTGGGCGACACGGAGGAACTCGCCTGGAAACGCGCGCACGACATCCTCGACCGGACGAACGAGCGGATCAGTGCCGGCGCGGTGTCGAAGGAATGGCGCCGGGTCGCCGGGGCGACGCCGTCGGTCGGCTCGCAGCGCCAGCTCGAAGCGGCCGCCCGCGGTGAGCGGCACGACCGTGCGCTTTGGACGACGCTTGCCGCGGCAACCGGTGCCGGCGGGAATTCGACGGCGCTCGTGGGCACGCCGGAGACCGTGGCCGAGGCGTTGCTCGACTACGTCGACCTCGGCGCGAGCACCCTGCTGATTCGCGGCTACGACCCGTACGACGACGCGATCGACTATGGACGCGAGCTCATCCCGCGGGTGCGCGCCGGCGTAGCGGAGCGCGAGCGGTCAGTGGCCGCCGCCGGTACCGAGCCCGGCTAACAGGTTCACCGTAGCCGCCACGATCACCGCCCCGAACAGGAATGAGAGGAGCGCATGACGTAGCACGGTCGCCCGGATGTTGGGAGTCTGAATCGAAGTGTCCGACACCTGGAACGTCATACCGACCGTGAACGCCAGGTAGGCGAAGTCGAGGTAGCGCGGCGGTGCCGCCTGGTTGAAGTCCACGCCGCCGTCCTTGCCGGTGTAGTACAGCCGCGCATAGCGCAGCGTGAACAGGGTGTGTACTGCGAACCAGGACAGCACCACGCTTGCGACGCCGAGCCCGGCGAGCAGGTTCTGCCGCGCGCCGGTCGCGGAGTTCGCCTGGACGAGCACGTAACCCACCGCGGCCAGACTCGCGACCGCCGCGCTCAACACGATGAGATCGCTCGTGGCCCGCCCCGCGTCGGCTCGGGTTGCATGCCGTGCCGTCCCGGACGAGGTCATCGGCCCGATCGCGAGCCAGACCCACGCCGTGAAGATCAGAGCCGTGACGTCCCAACCCGTGAGCGGCGCCCATTGCCAGGCCCCGGCAAATCCGGTGACAACCGCTGCCGTCAGGCCGCCGGCGAGCATCACGATCAGGCGGGTACGCGACGCGGCCGATACCCATCGCTCCCGTCCGCGTGCCTCGTCCTGACTTGCGCGAGCCGTCGCGGCTCGCAATCTCATCGTCGCGTCGCGGCGGGTGCCCCGTTCCCGCAGCACATAGGCCCACAATTCACGTCGCGAGCATTCCCGCGACACGTCCAGCGATATCAAGCGCGGCGAGATTTCCGGCGGCGCCGTGAGCCGGCGGTGAAGGCTCAGCGGAGCCTGTCCTGTCAGGTCGAGCGGACCGGGCGCCTTTGCCCCGGGGGGGCCACGCGTCCTCCGCAGTTCCTTGCAACCGTGGAGGAAGTCCTGCCCCGCCAGCCGGCCCGAGCATCGGGCGGAGTAGCCGCCGATCGGCAGGGACATCCAGTGTGCCGGGATATCGATTCTGACCAGAACAGCCAGGAGGATGCCATGACGTTGATGCGATTCGACCCATTCCGCGATCTCGACCGGGTCGCCGAACGGATGCTGTCCGGGGGGTTGCGAGCCATGCCGGCGGAGGCGTTTCGTCGGGGCGACGAGTTCATCGTGATGCTGGACGTACCGGGTGTCGCACCTGACAACGTCGAGGTCACGATCGAGCGCAATGTGGTCAGCGTGCAGGCCACGCGTACGTCCCCGCGGCAGGAGGGTGACCAGGTACTCGTGGACGAGCGCCCGCACGGGCAGGTCAGCCGGCAGTTCTTCCTGGGCGACAACCTCGATTCCGAAAAGCTGGGCGCCAACCTCGATCTCGGTGTGCTGACGTTGACCATCCCGGTCGCCGAGCAGAGCAAGCCACGTCAGATCAAGGTCGGCTCGAGCACGGACCAGCAGCAGCGAACGATCGACGTCTCGTCCGGCAGCAGCGAGCAACACGCCAAGGCCTGATCGGCGTGGGCACGCGCGACGACGGGCGAGCGATCGCGGCCTTCAACAGCTACGCCGAGGCCGAGCGAGCGGTCGACTACCTGGCCGACCGCGGCTTCCCGGTCGAACACGTCTCCATCATCGGCCACGACCTTCGGACGGTCGAACGGGTGACGGGGCGTGTCGACTACCGAGACGCGGCCTTGCGTGGCATGTCGGGCGGGGCCGTGACCGGTGCCTTGATCGGGTGGCTTTTCGGCCTGCTCGACTGGGTTTCGCCGCTGATCGCCAGCGTCTGGCTCGCGCTGGACGGCCTGGTGTTCGGCGCCATCGTCGGAGCGGTGTTCGGCGTGCTCACCCACTGGGCGCAGCAGGGTCGGCGCGACTTCGCATCCGTCGCGGTGACGCTGCCTCAGCGCTACGAGATCCTCGTCGACTCCGACTACGCCGACCGGGCAGCGGAGCTGCTGCACGAGGCATCTCCGAGCATGCACATCCGAAAGTCGAACGTCTGACCGAGGAGGAAGAATGGCGAGAGCCGTAGGCATCGATCTCGGTACCACGAACTCGGTCATCGCGGCGTGGGAGGCCGGCGAACCGACCGTCATCCCCAGCGCCGAGGGCTCGCGCACCACGCCGTCGGTTGTCGCGTTCACCGATTC
>JAODNL010000366.1 GCA_025465405.1 Pseudonocardiales bacterium
GAAGGACTGGACGGTGGTGCCATTGGCGGCGACCGCCAGCTTGTCGTACGCGGTCGATGTGCCCTCCGCGCTATTGATCCACAAGTAGTAGCTCAACGTGGCGGCGCATCCCGCGGGGATCGTCACCGCCTGGGACAGGGTATCCGTGTGCGTCGTGCCGTAACCGTCGAGCCACGCGTACCCGGACCCGGCGTGGGAGTGCGCCGCGTCGGTGTTGATCACGCCGCTGGACGACGTCCAGCTCGTCGCGCCTGACTCGAAGCCCGGGTTCTTCAGCAGCTGACCGGTGCAGCTCCCGCCGCTACCTGCGATCGTCCACGTGAACGTCGCGGAACCGGACGCGCCGGTTCCGTCCGTCGCCGTGACGGTGGTCGAGTACGTTCCGGCCGCCGACGGCGTGCCGGAGATCAGGCCCGAGCCGGCGTTGATCGACAGGCCGGTCGGGAGCCCGCTCGCCCCGTAACTGAGCGTCTGGCCGGTCGCTGAGTCGCTCGCGTGGATCTGCAGGCTCGATGCCGTGCCGACCTTGCCCGTCTGGCTGCCCGGGTTCGTCACGGTCACCGTGTTGCCCGTGCCGCCGCCACCCGCGATGAACGCCGCGGTGCCGTTGGGTGTGCCGAGTCCGGTCGGGCCGTCCCACCCGGCCGCGGCGGTGCACAGCACGGACGGCGAGCAGGTGCCGTTGTTGCCGCTAGTCACGTCGAAGAGGTTGCTGGTATGCGCGTACGGATCCGATGCCGGCTGCTCCGTGGCGCCCGGAGTTCCGGCGAGTGCGTACGTCGACGCGATGATCGGGGCGGACGCGCTGGTCCCGCCGTACACCGCCCAGCCACTGCCGCCGTAGGTCTGATAGACCGCGACGCCGGTCTGCGGGTCCGCGACGGCCGACACGTCGGAGTCGGCGCGGCGACTGCAGACCGACGACGCGATGATGCCCTGCCACGCGGGCTTCGCCTCGTCGCTCGAGCAGCCGGACCCGGTGCCCTGCGTGGCGCTGTTCTTCCAGACCGACTCCGTCCAGCCGCGGCTGTTCGTCGACGTCGACAATGACGTGCCGCCGACGGCGACCACGCGCGGCGATGTCGCCGGGTAGATGACGCCCGCCTGGTAACCGCTGTCACCGGTCGAGGCGGTGTAGACGACGCCGGAGGGCAGGAAGTAGGTGGAGTCGTAGGTCGGCTCGGTGCCGCCTTCCGGGCCACCCCAGCTCATCGAGACGTACTTGGCGCCGAGGTTCGTGGCTTCCTTCACCGCGGCAAACAGGTTGTTGGACGCATCGTTGGCCTCGATCAGCGTGATGCCGCAGTTCGGGCACACCGCTGAGACCATGTCCAGGTCGAGCGCGATCTCACCCGCCCAGCCGGTGTCAGCCGCGGGGAGCGGGCTGGTCTGGCCGTTCTGGTTCAGCTTCTGGAAACAGCCGTTGGCGGTCGTGCAGGCGGGCAGGCCGTACTGGCTTCGATAGGTGTTCAGGTCCGCCGCCGCATTGGGGTCGTCGTAGGCATCGACGATGTAGACGCGCCGGCCGCTGCCGGCGCTCGAGGAGGGCAGTTTGTACGCGGACTGCAGGCTCGACGGGCCGTAGCCACTCGGAGTGGCCAGCGGTGTGTAGGCGCTCTTCGGCTTGAAGCCGAGGTCGCTACGTCGCATAGCGAAGCAGGCGAAGTGACCTGGCGAGACGTTCTGGACGCAGCTGTCGACGGTCGAAACTCCAGTCGATCCGGGATGCGCCGGGGTAGCCAGCGCAGCGGTCGACAGGGAGATCACGACCGCGGTGCTGCCGGCGAGGACGGTCAGTCCTCGCAGAGCAACGTTCATAATGCCCTCCTCTAGATGTGCGGCCCGCGTGGTGGGAGCCTGACGCGAGACGCTAAGGCCGCGTGATCGTGCTCGGGCGGTGGCGGAATGTCAGGAAGTGGACAGGCAGGAACACGCCCGAACTCGACATAGCGGATGCGTTGGCCCGCTGGACTCGCGCCTGGTCGGCCACGACCTAGGCTCAGACCGTGGAGCTGACCCATCTCGACGCGCAGGGCGCGGCCCGGATGGTCGACGTCTCGGGCAAGGCCGTCACCGCACGCACCGCGACGGCCGCCGGCCGGTTCGTCACCACTCCGGAAGTGATCGCATTGCTACGCCGGGACGGGCTGCCCAAGGGCGACGCCCTCGCGGTCGCACGTATCGCCGGGGTTGCCGCGGCGAAACGCACTCCCGATCTGGTGCCGCTGTGCCACCCCGTCGCGTTGCATGGCGTCACGGTCGATCTGGATCTGGGCGACGACGCCGTGACGATCACCGCGACCACGCGTACCGCGGACCGGACGGGCGTGGAGATGGAGGCGCTGACGTCGGTGGTCGTCGCCGGCCTCGCGCTCTACGACATGGTGAAGGCGGTCGATCGGGGCGCCCGGCTGACCGACGTGCGGCTGGTCGCGAAGGCCGGCGGGCGCTCGGGGGAGTGGACGCGGGATCCGGGGGACGAGCACCAGTGAACATCGCCGTCATCACCTGCTCCAACCGCTCAGCGGCTGGTGAGCGCCCGGACGACTCGGGCGAGCTGCTCGCGGCCCGGCTGGCTGAGGCTGGGCACGGCGTCGGCTACCGGAAGATCGTGGCTGATGACGTCGACGCGATCCGGGCCGCCGTGAAGGAGGCGGTCGCGGAGGGAGTCGCCGTGGTGCTGACGACGGGAGGCACTGGCTTGACCCCGACCGACGTCACCCCGGAGGCGGTGCGCCCGCTGCTGGATCGCGAGATCCCGGGCATAGCCGAAGCACTGCGCCTGGTCGCGCGCGAGCGCGTGCCGACATCGGTGCTGTCACGGGGCGTGTCCGGAGCGATCGGTGCGACGCTGGTGATCACGTTGCCGGGATCGCCCGGCGGGGTGCGGGACGGCCTCGACCTGCTGCTCCCGCTGCTCCCGCACGCCGTCGACCAGCTCGCCGGCGGCGACCATCGGCTGGGAGGTGGCGTGTGAGCACGCGCATGGAGGGGGCTCTCGTCTCCGTCTCGTCGCAACCGCTGGACGTCGGCGCGCACGAGGCGTTCGTCGGCCACTCCGGCGCCGGTGCCAGCGTCGTGTTCCGTGGCGTCGTCCGTGACCAGGACGGGGGACGCTCGGTCGTGGAGCTGGAGTACCAGGCGCACCCGTCCGCGGAGCAGGTCCTGCGCGAGATCGCCGACGAGTTCGGCGCGGATCCGGACGTGCTGGCACTGGCGGTGAGCCACCGGGTGGGTGCGCTGGCCGTCGGAGACGTCGCGCTGGTGGCGGCCGTAGCGACTGCCCACCGGCGCGAGGCGTTCGACGTCTGCGCCCGGCTCGTGGACGAGGTGAAGCATCGGCTGCCGATCTGGAAGCGCCAGGTCTTCGCCGACGGCAGTGACGAATGGGTCAACTGCCCCTGAGGATCAGGCGGTGACGTCCGGTCCCGGCGGCGGGGTCGGCTCGGCCGCCGGCGGCGTCGGCTTGACGGTGGGGGTCGGGGGCTCGGCCGTGGGCGGGTGCGGCTCGAGCTTCTCCTCGATCTTGGATGTGACCGACGAGATCTTGTCGGAGTACTTGCCCCCGGTGGCCTTGTCGATGCTCTCGGCGAGCGCATTGATTCCCTTGGCGCTGATCTCGCCAGCGCGCTCGGCGAGTTCGGCGGCCTTCTCCTTGGCCTGAGCGGCGAGCGGCCCGGCCGCGGCGGCTGCGGTGCCCGCGAGCTCGGTGGCCTTCTCCTTGGCCTGCGCCGCGAGCGGGCCCGCGGCGGCAGCCGCCTGGCCGGCCAGTTCGGACGCCCTTTCGGTGATCTTGCTCTGTTCCGCCATAGTGACTACCTCCGTGCGTGAGCCGGATACCTCTAGCCATCAAAGCACTCACCGGCAGGTGCGGGCAGACTGAACGCATGAATGAGCGGCGTCGGCCGGATCCGAAGGAGACCGACGAGACCGATGAGCCGACTCTGGCCCAGATCTCTCGCGACGAGCGCGCCGAGGGCTGGGGGGACGAGCCGCCCGACACCCGCCGCGACGACGAGTGGTATCTACGCGAACGTCCGCCGCATCACGAGTGACGCCGACTGCCTGTTCGCGCACGTCAACACCTCCACACGTCTGCGCACGTCCACACCTCCGCACCTCCACACGTCCGCGCACGTCCGCCGTATCACGAGTGATGCGGCGCTGAGCGCCGCCGCGATTCAGGCGGTGCGCTGGGCGCTGAGCAGGTCGCGGATCTGCTCGAGCAGCAGGATGTCCTCTGGCTTGGGCTCCGGATCCGGCTGGCCCATCGCGAGCTTGCGCTGGCGCCGCTCGGCAAGCTTGTTCAGCGGCAGGACGACGACGAAGTAGATCACTGCCGCGATGATCAGGAACGACACGATCTGGTTGATGAAGTGGCCGTACCTGAACGTGCTCTTGTTGACGGTGAAGGTGAGCCCCGCGAAGTCCGGCTTGCCACCGATAGCGGCGATGATCGGCGTGATGATGTCGGCGACGAAGGCGGTGACAACCGCCCCGAACGCAGCGCCGATGACAACGGCGACGGCAAGGTCGACGACGTTGCCGCGCATGATGAATTCCTTGAATCCCTTGATCATCAGTTCCTGCCTCCTGGTTCGGGCGACGCCCTCCTGCTAGGCGCGAATGCTAGGGCGGATTCGCCACGACCGCGAGCACGGTCCGCCCGTGCAGCGCGGCGACTCGAAGGGCCGTGGCGCGGTCCGTCCCGATGATCAACTGGGCAACGGCGTCGCCGCCAGAATCCGGAAGCGGCAGGACAGCGAGGACTGGGACGTCCTG
Source organism: Pseudonocardiales bacterium (assembly GCA_025465405.1). Classification (GTDB taxonomy): domain Bacteria; phylum Actinomycetota; class Actinomycetes; order Mycobacteriales; family Jatrophihabitantaceae; genus RYN-117. The sequence continues at coordinate 4,783 of JAODNL010000366.1, forward strand.
CGCGACCGTTGTCGCCGGCCGCCGGGGCGCGGTCGTCGCGTCCAACCCGTCGGCCGGCGGGGCGGCCAGGACGTCGACCCGGTCCCCGGATCGTACGAAGGAGGCGACCTCAGCGGGGACCGACACCGGTGCCGCGACCTCGCCGGGCCGCAGGCCGAGGGCCAGGTCGGCGCCGACGAGCCGCGTGGTGGTGACGGCCTCACCCGCACCGAGCGGACCGGCCAGGCGCCGTCCGATCAGGCGCTGCGGGTCCGCAAACTCGTTTCCCGGCAGGATGTCGCGCGGCCATCGCGCGACGGCCAGATCTCGCGCGGTGAGCATGGTCGCCACGGAAAGCGCTCGGGCCGAGACGACGACCGGTGAGCTAGGGGCGGCGCCCGTGCGTGCGGCGGCCTGGCCACGTGCGGTGAGAGCGCTGGCCCCGGCGAGCAAGAGGCACGCGAGCGCCGCCAGGCGGCGCGGCCAGCGATTGAGCAGCGAGAGCACGTCGGCGATGGATCGGCGCATGCCCGGACGGTATGCAGCCCCGAGCCGGAGAAGGCAGGCCTTTACCGGATCTGTGGACGGCGCCGAACCTTGTGGACAACCAGCACTCGGTTGTCGGTGCTCAGGCGGAGGCTGCGGCCTTGCTCGTCGAACCCGACGGGCCGGCAGAGGATCCAGTGGGGGCCGCCGATGACGACGATGAACTGGAAGGCGATGAGCTGGATGACGACGAGTCGCTCGATGACGACGAGTCCTTCGACGAGAACTCCGGAACCTTCGCGCTGGACTCCGGCTTCGGGCTGGAATCGGCCTTGCCGTTGCCCGAGTTCTCACGGCTGTCGGTCCGGTAGAAGCCGGAGCCCTTGAACACCACACCGACGGCGGAGAAGACCTTGCGTACCGGTCCACCGCACACCGGGCACGCGCTCGCGACGGGATCGGTGAACGACTGCACCAGGTCGAACCGATTGCCACATGCGGTGTCGGTGCAGGCGTACTGGTAGGTCGGCATGTGCGGTGGTCCTCCGGCGATCGTCATTCGGCCAGCGTAACTGGCACTCTCAGTCTAAGACTGCTAACGATGATGACGGATGCGGCATTCCCCGTCCACTCCGTGCGCGGTGGAGCGGCGCGCCGTGTCACTCGTCGTCATAGGTGCGGCTGAGATCCTGCCAACCGTCGGGCGTCACGACGGCCGTCACCGGGCGGTCCCACTGCTCCTGCGGCAGCGACTCGACGAGCTCGCCGTCGAACAGGAGCGCCGCTATCGGGACACCGGCGGGCAGTCGCGCCAGCGCCCGGTCGTACGAGCCACCGCCGCGCCCAAGCCGCGTGCCGTCGCGTGCGACCGCGAGCGCGGGAACGAGCACCGCGTCGGCCGATGCGATCTGGTCGGGGCCGGCCGGCGGGCCTGGCTGCGCGCCCGCCGCATCCCAATCGGCCCAGTCGAGGTCTCGGTCAGGCAGCAGCACCGGAACGAGAACCCGCACGCCGCGGTCGGTCAGCTCCGTCAGCAGATCCACGGAGCCCGGTTCGGTGCGCAGTGGCACGTAGGCCGCCACGCACATCCACCCCGCCGCCGCGCATCGGGCCAGCACCGCGGCCCGCACGGCGGTTCGGACGTCCGCGATCTCGTCGGCCGCGCGCGCCTGGCGTCCCGCCGTGAACTCGGCCCGCAGCCGAGCCTTCTCAGTGCTGTGCACGCCGACATTGTGACCTGGATAGGCTCGGAGAATGGCGAGCAGTCGCGTCCGCAAGGCGCTCATTCCAGCAGCCGGCCGTGGCACCCGCTTCCTGCCGCTCACCAAGTCCGTCCCCAAAGAGCTCGTGCCGATCGTCAGCACTCCGGCGCTCGAGTTCGTCGTGACCGAGGCCAGCGAGAGCGGCATATCGGACATCCTCGTGGTGCTCAGCCAGGGCAAGGGCGCGATTGCGGACTACTTCGCCCCGAACCACGAACTCGAAGCCGCGCTCGAGGCCAAGGGCGACACGCAGGGCCTGGCCAGCATCCGTCGCCTGTCCAGCCTGGCCGCCATCCACCAGGTCGAGCAGCTCGAGCCCCGCGGCCTAGGCGATGCGGTGGCGCATGGCGAGCAGTTCGCGGCCGGTGAACCGTTCGCCGTGCTGCTGCCCGACGACCTGATCGACGAGCGTGACGAGCTGCTCGGCCGGATGCTCGAAGTGCAGGCCGAATACGGCGGGATCGTATTGGCCCTGCTGGACGTCCCGCGGTCGGAGATCAGCAAGTACGGGAGCATCGCCCCGGTCGACGGCGCCGACCCCGACGCCGAGGTGGTCGCCGTCGCCGACCTGGTCGAGAAGCCCGCGGCGAAGGACGCGCCCAGCACCCTGGCAATCATCGGCCGTTACATCCTGCCCCCGGAGATCTTCAGCGCCTTGCGCCAGACCAAGCCGGGCGCGGGAGGCGAGATCCAGCTGACCGACGCGATGCGCAGGCTGGCCCGCTCCGGCACGCCGGTGCACGGTGTGGTGTTCCGCGGGCGCCGATACGACACGGGTGACCGCCTCGAGTACGTCAAGGCCGTCGTTCAGCTCGCCGTCCGACACCCCGTCATCGGAACGGATTTCGCGGCGTGGCTGCGGGAGTATGTGTCCGGACTGGAGTAACCGACATCGAGGAGACCGGACACGTGGCAGACGACGACCGCCTGCGGACGGTCGATGAGCACCTGGCGACCGTGCTCGACGGCATCGGCTCCATCGACCCGATCGAGCTGACGCTCCTCGACGCCCAGGGGTTGCTGCTGGCGGAGAACGTCGTCACGGACGTCGCGCTGCCGGGCTTCGACAACTCGGCGATGGACGGCTATGCCGTCCGGGCGGTGGACACCCGCGGCGCGGCGCCGGACGACCCCGCCATGCTGCCCGTGGTCGGAGATGTCGTGGCCGGCGCCAAATCCCGGTCGGGCATGGGTCCCGGCCTCGCGATGCGGATCATGACGGGTGCGCCTATCCCGGCCGGCGCGGACGCGGTCATCCCGCTCGAGGACACCGATCGCGGCGTCGCTCGCGTCGCTATCCGGCGTGTGGTCCACTCTGGGGAGTGCATTCGCCGGGCCGGCGAGGACCTCCCCTCGGGAACGGCCGCACTCGGCGCCGGTGCGGCCCTCGGTCCCCAACAGCTGGCGTTGCTGGCCGCGATCGGTCGCGATCGGGTTGTCGTGCGGCCCCGGCCCCGGGTGCAGGTGATCTCGACCGGAAGTGAGCTGATCGAGGTCGGGCACCGCGCGTCGTTCGGTGAAGTGACCGACTCCAATTCCTATCTCGTCGCCGCTGCGGCGAAGGACGCCGGCGCGGACGCTCGTCGCATCGGCATCGTGCCCGATGACCACTCGGCGCTGCTCGACGTCCTCGAGAGCCAGCTGCTGCGGGCCGACATCCTGGTGACCACCGGCGGCGTGAGCATGGGTGCTTTCGATGTCGTCAAGCAGGCGCTGTCCGAGCTCGGCACCGTCGAGTTCACCCGCGTGGCGATGCAGCCTGGGAAGCCGCAGGGTTTCGGCCACCTCGGCAACCGCGTGCCGATCTTCTGCCTGCCCGGGAATCCGGTGAGCGCGCTGGTCTCCTTCGAGGTCTTCGTCCGGCCGGCGATCCGCAAGCTGCTGGGCAAACGCAACCTGCATCGGGCCACCGTCCAGGCGGTCGCGCTGGAGCGGGTCGAGAGTCCCTCGGGAATCCGCCAGTACCGCCGCGGCGTGTTGCACCGCGAGGCGACCGGGGGTTACAGCGTCTCGTTCGTCGGCGGCGCCGGCTCCCATCTGATCGCGTCCATGGCGTCGTCGAACTGCCTCGTGGTGATCGATGAGGAGGTCACCGAAGTCGTCGCGGGTTCACGCGTCACCGTCATCCCGCTGCTCCTCGCGAACCGGTGAGCTCGCACCCTGGCTGGCCGGCCCAGCTGTCAGCGGGGGCCGTGCTTCTGCGCGGGCCGCGGCTGCGGGACGGGCGCACGTGGAGCGAGATTCGGCTGCGCAACGAGATGTGGCTGCTGCAGTGGGAGCCGTCGTCGCCGCACAGCTGGGTTGAGCGCAATTCGGTGACGGCGTGGCCCCCGCTGCTGTCCGCGCTGCGCAAGGCCGGCCGCACCGGCACCATGCTGCCGTTCATGATCCTCTACGGAGGCCGTCTCGTCGGGCAGATGAACGTGTCCAACGTGGTCCACGGCGTGCTGCGTTCGTGCACCGTCGGGTACTGGGTCGACCGTGACGTCGCCGGCCGCGGTGTGGTCCCGACCGCATTGGCGCTCGTGATCGACCACTGCTTCGCGCAGGTCGGGCTGCACCGGATCGAGGTAGACATCCGGCCCGAGAACACCGCCAGCTTGCGGGTCGTCGAGAAGCTCGGCCTGCGTCGCGAGGGCTACTACGAGCGATACCTCGACATCGACGGTGCCTGGCGCGACCACGTCGCGTTCGCGGTCACAGTCGAAGAGCTGCAGGGGCGCACGATGCTCTCCCGATTGCCGGGCGTACCGCAGCTGCCCTGACATCTGCGGCGAATTTGTCTCAAGCTGTGGTTCCGACACGCCGAGTGACGTACCCGGTCAAGGCCGCGCGGCTGGCTAACTTGAACGGCAGGCTTGTGACTGGTGTGACTGGAGGTGCGAAGTGTTGTCCCCGATGATGACCGTCTTCGTCCTCGCTGTCCTCTGGCTGATCGTGGTCGTGCCGATGATCGTGCGCCGCAACGACGAACGTCGCCGCGAGCGCTCCGTCGACGGGTTCGGGCGGGCGATGCGCGCGCTCGGGCGCCGGCCGCACGCCGATGCCCGTACCGAGATCTTCGTGCCGCGCGAGCGCCGCGCCGCTATCCCGGCGGCCGCGACGCGCCGTCCCGTGCCCGCTGCCCAGGAGGCGCTGATGTATCCCGTCGACCGCTCGGAACTGTCCGCAGCGCGCGCGCACATGATGGCGCGGCGACGGCGGTCGCTCGGCATCCTCATCGCCGGCAGCGTCCTGTTCTGCGGGCTCGCGCTGCTGATGGGCGGCATCGTCTGGCTGCTCGCCGCGCCGTTCCTCGCCGGCTTCGCGGGCTACCTGTACTTCCTGCGGTCCCAGGCGCTTCGCGACCGCGAGCGCCGGCACACCCGCCAGCAGCGGGCCACGTCGCGACGAACAACCGGCTACGACGCGACCTCAGACATCGCGCGTTTCGACGAGATGCCCGAGTCCGTGGTGCGTATCGACGACGACGACATCGAGTTGCACAATCTGGACACCGTCGACCTCACCGGCCTCTACAACGAGGAGCTGGCGGCGCAGTCGACGGCGCAGCGCCGAGCGAGCTGACGTTCGCGTCCTGATAACCTGTTCGTCGGCCCGGAAAGGCCGATCCCGATTTTCGGGGCTGTGGCGCAGTCCGGTAGCGCACCTCGTTCGCATCGAGGGGGTCAGGGGTTCGAATCCCCTCAGCTCCACCCTCAGCTCCACATTTTGGCCCAGTAAATCCGGGGGCCGTAGGGCGTCGGCCTGCGGCCAAGATTTTGCTCGACCCTGAGTTGACCCTGTCAGTTCAGCGCCGCTGAGACAGAAATCCCCGTAAAGTAAGGGGCTCAGGGTCAGCAGACAATAGAACCTCGAAATCAACGAGGGGCTAGTTGGTTCGAACACACGGCCTCACGCAACGCGCAAATTGACGCACGAGTCGTTCGGGGCGCAACAATCTGGGTCCTTGTCCGCAGAGAGCCCCAGGACGTGAGGCTGAGGCGTTCTCGCTGGTCCGATCGTGCGACGACCCGTACATGGACCTACGGGGCGCAACTCCTCACTCGTCGCCCTCAAGAATGAGTGTTCAGCGGCCATCTCGACGCGGCCGGCGGGGATGGACTGGATCGCCACGTGCACGTGTCCGGAGATCCTGGGCGGCGAGTCAGGACCATCCGGCGCGGTTCTTAGCTTGTTCGCGGCGTGCTTCTCGTATACGTCGCGAAGATCTGTGCGGGCTCCTCGTCGTTCGCGGCGCTCACTTCTCGCAGATGTTCGAGCGATGCTGCGAAGACGGCATGCATCGTCAGCAGTCCGTCGACTTCATGATCGGCCGCGGGAAGGCCCATGGCCGTAAGGCGCTCTCGGATGGTGGTAGTCGCCTGGTCCTCGGGTCGAACGCTCACGATGTTCGATCTCCCGCCAGAGATGGCTTCCTGAGGTGCCAGGTCGTGACTGACTGGAACGCGTGACCGGCGCGTAGGACGAGCGTCTCGTCGAACGGCCGTCCCGCGAGATGCAAACTCACGGGCATGCCATCATCCGTCGAGCCCATCGGCAGGGCGATCGCCGGATTGCCGACCGCGTCCCAGTAGGGGGTATGCATGAGTGTGCCCAAGGCTGCCGGTCCCTCGTCCGCTATCCGAGCGAACGTTGGTGCTCCGGCATCGACCGTCGGGGTCGCGATGAGGTCCACGGTCTCGAATACGGTGGCAAGCGCTCGCTGTCCCATTCGCCGTATGCGCTGCGCGTGAACGTAGTCCGCGCCCGAAACGAACGCGCCCCACGAGAGGAACGCCCTGGTGTCGGGCAGGTACTCGTCCCAGCGACTGCGCAGGTCGGGGAGGTGGTAGGCCAGGCTCTCGCTCACAACGAGGACTTGTGCGGCCATCCGCGTCTCGTCGTAGTAGGGGATGGACATCTCGACGATGTCGGCCCCGAGTTCGACCAGCGAAGTGACGGCCTGGTTGAAGTGCCTGACCACAGCCGGATCCGTACTTGGGGTGATGTGACTCTCTGTCACGACGCCGATGCGCACGCCGGACAGGTCTCGCACGCCCCGGATCGCGTCACGGTAGTTCGGCACGGCGACCGACGAACTCTGCGTGTCCGATTCGGAAGGGCCGGCCATTGCTTGAAGTGCGATAGCACAGTCCTCTGCAGTGCGCGCGATCGGTCCGACGTGGTCGAGGCTGTACGCGAACGGAACAACACCCGACTTGGGTACTCGCCCGAACGTTGGCTTCAGGCCCGTCACTCCGCACAACGCTGCAGGCACGCGGAGGCTGCCGCCGGTGTCTGTGCCGATGCCGAGCGGAAAGAGCCCGGCCGCCACTCCGCTCGCAGAGCCGGAGCTTGATCCTCCGGGCCAACGGTCCGCCGCCCACGGATTGCGTGGCATTGGGAACAGCCCGTCCGCAGGTGGAAACCCGACAGCGAACTCCATCAGTGTGGTCTTGCCGGTGAGTACGGCGCCGGCAGCCCGAAGGCGGCGGATCACCTCCGCGTCCTCGCGATCAGACCACCCATCCTTCAGGAGTGAACTCTGGGCGGTCGTCACGGCATCGGCCGTGGCTATTAGGTCTTTGACCGCGAACGGGACACCCTGCAGGGGTCCACGATCGATACCGTCGGCGAAGTCACGGTCCGCCTGCAACGCATCCGCGCGCGCGTGCTCATCCAGACGGGTGATGTAACAGCCGATGAGGGGATCGAGACGATCAGCCCGTGCGATGGACTCCTCGATCAGGCTTACGCTAGTAGTCGCTCCCGATCGAAGGGCGCCGGCCGCTTCCGCGATGGTGTCGAGCTCGTCAGCCATGCCGTCTCCAAGGATGCCTCGCACCGGGCCAGATCCGGACGAAGAGTTCCACTTAGGTCCCGGTGATGTCAATGCCAGGACACTTTGTTCTGTCCGTCAGACCGACGATGCGACCGCTTCAACCACGGCGTCGAGATCAGCGACACTCAGATCCGATCGCGCAGCAAGCCGAAGGCACGAACATCCAACGGGCACCGTGGGCGGGCGGAAGCAGGCGACCCGGACTCCTTGGCTCAGGCACTGCGCCGCAGCGCGGGAGGCTGACTCGGGAGTGCCCGTCACGATGGACAGCACCGCAGCTGCGGGATGTGACGCCTTTAGGCCGAGCGCTCTGAGCCGATTGGCCAACTCCGCCGCATTGGCTCGCACGGACTCGGCTCGCTCGGGCTCGTGTTGGAGGATCTCGAGAGCCATCAACGCGGCACCTGCCACGCCTGGTGAGAGGGCGGTGTCGAAAATGGCCGGACGCGCAACATTGACCAGGAGGTCTACCACTTCGCGACTTCCGAGCACGGCTCCGCCCTGAGCGCCGAGCGCCTTGGAAAGCGTGACCGTCAGGATGACGTCGGCTGCTCCAGAGAGTCCGGCGGCCAGCGCCGCGCCCGTCCCTCGATAGCCGGTCACACCGAACGAATGAGCTTCGTCGATCACAAGCAATGCGCCGTGCCGACGCGATATCCGATGCAGCGCAGCAAGCGGGGCGAGCTCGCCGCCGACGGAGAAAACGGCATCCGTCACGACCACGGCGTGCTGGGTCGAGCGATTCGCCAGAGCCGTCTCGACAGCGTCGACGTCGCAATGAGACACGACTCGAACGACTGATCGAGACAGCTGGCACGCGTCAACGATCGAGGCGTGATTGAGGGTGTCGGACACGATGGTGACGTCCGGCCCACCCAATGCTCCCAGCAGGCCGATGTTGGACAGGTATCCCGAGGAGAACACGAAGCCTGCTGCCGCCCCGACGAAATCGGCGAGCGCGGATTCGAGGTTCGCGTGCAACCTGGTCGTGCCGCTGACCAGCCGAGACCCAGTACTTCCAACTCCCCACTCGACGCATGCCGCCGCCGCGGCTCCGATGACACGCGGATGTTTCGACAGCCCCAGGTAGTCGTTGCCAGACAGATCGATGACCTTCTCGTCAGGGCCGCGCGGACGGAGAGTCCGTCGCAGCCCGGCCTCGTCGCGCGCTGCCAATGTCCGGCGAATCCGCTCGAGTGGATCGACGACCGTCATGGCCCCAAGCCTACTGGAAGACAAATTCCGGATAGTAGCTATGATGAGGCGCGTCGGCTCACCGTCGGCAGCGTGTCCGGCGCAAACAATCCGGCGGGCGAACGGTGATCGCTCGGATGAACGGCGACACCGCGGTGGACAGCGGCCGACAGGAATGTGTCAACTCGACGGAACAGGGGATTGGTGAATGGATACTCGGGGTTCGGTGGCCGTCGTGTGTGGCGGCGCGTCGGGACTCGGTCATGCAACTGCGCGGCGCCTGGTCACCGATGGTGCGCGTGTGACGATCGTGGACCTGCCGACGTCCGACGGCCCGGCAGCGGCGCGTGAACTCGGCGCCCGGTTCGTCGCTGCCGATGTCACCGACGAAGATCAGCTTGCGGCCGCCTTCGACGAAGCGGAAGAGGACGGGCCGTTGCGAACACTCGTGCACACCGCGGGACGGGGAGTCCGGATTCGAGTGCTCGACAAGGAAGGGCGCGCCGGAAGTCTGGCGGACTTCGAAGCTGTAGTCCGCCTCAACGTCATCGGCTCTTTCAACGGACTACGCCTTGCCGCGGAACGAATCGCGAAGCATGACCCGATCGGCGACGAGCGCGGCGTGGTCATTCTTACCGCCTCGGTAGCAGCGTACGAGGGGCAGATCGGCCAGATGGCGTACTCGCCGGCGAAAGCCGCCATCGTGGGTATGACGATTACGGCGGCCCGCGATCTCGCCAGTCGACAAATCCGGGTGTGCACCATCGCGCCCGGGATGTTCGACACCCCCTTGTTCGCCAAACTCCGTGATGACGTCCAGGAGTCATTGCGCGCCTCGATTCCACATCCGCGCAGGATGGGCCAGCCTGATGAATACGCGGCGCTGGCGAGTCACATCGTGGCCAACCCGTACCTCAACGGCGAGACGATTCGACTGGACGGCGCGATTCGTATGGCGCCGCGCTAGATCGCCCGGATGAGCTCCCAAGCCAGTGAGGTGCTGGTCGACGTCGTGGGCTCCACGATGATCATCACACTCAATCGCGCGGCGAAGCGCAACGCCGTCAACCGGTCAATGGCCGAGACGATCGCCGATGCCTTGGATCGACTGGACGAAACCCGGCACCTCGCGACTGGCGTCATTACTGGCGCAGGAGGCAACTTTTGCGCCGGCATGGATCTCACCGAGTTCGTGCGCGGCATCCGACCGTCGTTGCCTGGACGTGGCTTTGCAGGTGTGACTGAACGAGCCCGGCGAAGCCACTGATCGCCGCCGTCGAGGGCTACGCCTATGCCGGGGGCTTCGAGATCGCGCTCAACGGCCCGCTTGCCATCCTCGCAACCAAACGCATCTTGGTCAGCTCGCGCGACTGGCACGCGGCTGAGGCGTTCCACCGGCAACGCGAGTTCAGCGAACCGGTCTTTGATTCGGCCGACGCCATGGAAGGTGCTCGAGCCTTTGCCGAACGTCGAGCTCCGTCATGGCAAGGAAGGTAACCCGCATCAGATGAAACGCACCGTCTACGACGCAGATCAGGAGTCGTTCCGCTCCGTCGTCCGCGACTTCATTGCCGCCGAGGTCGTTCCCCATCATCACGAGTGGGAAAAGGAAGGCATGGCACCGCGATTGTTCTACGCCTCAGCCGGTGCACTGGGACTATGCGGCATCCAGATCCCTGAGCAGTACGGCGGCGGCGGTCAGACGACTTTCAAGTTCAACTGCGTGCTGAACGAGGAGACCCAGGCAGCTCAAGTCAGCCTTGGTGCCCTACGGGTACATCTCGACGTGACGTTGCCGTATCTGCTCCGGTATGCGACGGACGAACAGCGAGCCCGCTGGTTCCCGGGAATCGCCGACGGAACCCTCCTCACCGCGATCGGTATCACCGAGCCCGGGACAGGGTCCGACCTCGCCGGCATCACAACGTCGGCCATGGTCGACGGAGGCGACTACATCCTTGCCGGAGCGAAGACGTTCATCAGTGGCGGCGGTCAGGCCGACCTGATGCTAGTTGTGGCTCGTACGTCGCCGCCGAGCTCGAAGAATCGCCGGACTGGACTCAGCATCCTCGTCGTCGAACCCGACATGCCCGGATTCAGCCGTGGTCGCCTGATCTCCAAGCTGGGGCTGCTCGCGCAGGACACGTCCGAGCTGTTCTTCGACGACGTGCGGGTGCCGGCCCGCAACCTTCTGGGCGAGGAAGGAAATGCGTGGGACTACCTCACGTCGAACTTGCCCCAGGAGCGATTGACGGTGGCGGTCGGCTCCCAGGCGGCCGCCGTAGCAGCTGTTGACATCACCAAGCGTTACGTCCGGGAGCGTTCCGTGTTCGGCAAGTCCCTGGCCGGCTTCCAGAACACGAAGTTCGTCCTGGCGGAGTGTGCGACCGAGATCGCCGCCGGACAGGCGTTGTGTGATCGAGCGATCGACGCGCACGACGACGGTGAACTGACCGCTGTCGATGCGGCTATCGCGAAGCTGTTCTGCAGTGAGATGCAGGGGCGGGTCATCGACAAATGCCTGCAGCTGTTCGGGGGCTATGGCTATACCCGGGAGTTCCCGATTGCCGGCTTGTATGCGGACGCGCGTGTCACTCGCATCTACGCCGGAACGAGCGAAGTTATGAAGACCATCATCAGCAAGGGGATGGGCCTGTGAACGAGGCACTCCTCGTGGCCGCCGTTCGGACCCCGATCGGCAAGCGCAACGGACTTCTCTCGGACGTGCACCCCGTTGAACTGTCGGCCCATGTTCTGAACGCCGTCACCATGAAGG
>JAODNL010000381.1 GCA_025465405.1 Pseudonocardiales bacterium
GAAGGACTCGTTGAGCCATAAGTCGTCCCACCACCGCATCGTGACGAGGTCGCCGAACCACATGTGCGCCATCTCGTGCGCGATCGTGCTGGCGCGCTGGCCACGGTCGGAATCGGTCACCCGCGAACGGAAGATCAACGGATCGCGGAACGTGACACAGCCGGGGTTCTCCATCGCACCGGCGTTGAACTCGGGCACGAAAGCCTGGTGGTACTCGCCCCAGGGATACCGTGCGCCGAACAACCGGTGGAACTCGTCGAGGCAGTCACGAGTGATCGTGAGCAGCTCCTCCGCATCGCGGTCGAGGAACTCGGCCAGCGAGGCGCGCGCATGGATCGCGAGCGGGATGCCGTCGTGCTCGCCGACGACCGAGTGGTAGGGACCGGCGATCAGCGTCGTGAAGTAGGTGGCCAGCGGCCGGGTCGTCGCCAGCGTCCACCGGCCGGGGTCGTGCCGGGTCGCCGCGCCGTTGCCGGCGATCATCCAGTCCGGCGGGCACGTGACCGACAGCGTCACCGGTGCCTTGAGGTCGGGCTGGTCGAAGCAGGCGAACCACCGCGGCGCCGCATCCAGGAAGGACATCGCGTAGAGGTAAGTGCGACCGTCGGCGGGATCGACGTGGCGGTGCAGGCCCTCGCCGTCGTGTGAGTACGACATGACCGCGTCGACGATGAGCTCGTTCTCGGGCTCGAGCGCGCTTAGTGTCAGGCGGCTGTCGGTGGTGGCGGTGTCCAGCGGCCGGCCGTTCAGGCTGGCGCCGCGAAGCGCTCGGGCGGCGACGTCGACGAACGTGCTCTGCCCGGCGTCGGCCGCACTGAAGCGGATCACCGTTCGCGAGCCGAACGTGTCGTCGCCGGTGGTGAGATCCAGGTCGAGGTCGTACGAGCTGACGGTGATCAGTTCGGCGCGACGCTCGGCGTCCACCTTGGTCAGGCTGGCCACCGGGCCCACGGTAGTGCCGCGTTCGCGGCACACGATCCGCGGATCGCCCAAAACCGGGCACGGTACCGCAATCGGTATGCCAATGCCGGGTGGCTGAACCGGAGCACACGAAGCTGTAACGCGGCCGGCTATCGGTTACCTGCACGAAACACGCTGGGACCGTTTCGCGAAACAGGGCTCACGCACCCTTCCCGACTAAGCGCGCACCCGGTCGCGCCACGGATCCGACTAGGAGAGCCCGTGTCTCAAATACTCGCCGGCACTTACGCGCCGTTCGACGTGAAGAGTCTCAATGCCGGTGATACGGCCTGGTTGCTGGCCGCGTCGGCCCTGGTGCTGCTCATGACGCCTGGACTGGCCTTCTTCTACGGAGGCATGGTGCGGGCCAAGCACACGCTCGCCATGCTCATGCAGAACTTCGCGGCGATCGCAATCGTCAGCGTCACGTGGGTGCTCATCGGGTTCTCGTGGGCTTTCGGCGGCAACAACAAGTGGCTCGGCGACCTGCACTACGTCGGGCTGCGCCACGTCCGAGACGTCGTGCCGGCACTCGGGTCGCTGCAGACGACGCCGACGATGGTGCTGGTCGCCTTCCAGCTGACGTTCGCGATCATCACGCCCGCGCTGATCACCGGATCAACGGCCGACCGGTGGAAGTTCGGTGCGTTCGTGGCGTTCGTCAGCGCCTGGTCGATCCTGATCTACGCGCCCGTCGCGCACTGGGTCTTCAACGGATACGGCTGGCTCAACAAGTCGGCGATCAACATCGGTACGGAGGCTCATCCGGTCTACAAGTTCTTCGCCGAGGACTTCGCCGGAGGCACGGTCGTGCATATCAACGCCGGTGCCGCGGGGTTGGCGATGGCGCTGGTGCTCGGCAAGCGCCGTGGGTGGCCGAAGGAGAAGATCCGCGGTCACAACATCCCGTTCGTGATGCTCGGCGCCGGACTGCTGTGGTTCGGCTGGTTCGGATTCAACGCCGGCTCAGCGCTGGCGGCCAATGACCTGGCCTCCTACGCCTGGGTCAACACCAACACGGCAACGGCCACCGCGCTGATCGGCTGGATCGTCGTCGAGAAGCTGCGCTACGGAAAGTCGACCGCCCTCGGTGGCGCGTCCGGCGCGGTTGCCGGCCTGGTCGCGATCACGCCGTGTGCGGGCTTCGTCAGCCCGATCGGCGCGCTGTTCATCGGCCTGCTCGCCGGCGTCGGGTGCGCGTACGCGATCGGCCTGAAGAACAAGCTCGGCTTCGACGACTCGCTCGACGTGTTCGGCGTCCACTTCGCGGGTGGCTGGATCGGCACTCTGTGCGTGGGCTTCTTCAGCACGACGGGCACCAACCCGGCCGCCAACGACGGCATCTTCTACGGCGGCGGCGGGAAGTACGGCGGATGGAACCTGCTGCTGCATCAGGCCATGGCCGCGGGCGTCGTGACGGTCTTCTCCTTCGTCGGTACGGTCATCATTGCGAAGGTGATCGGTCTGGTCATGCGCACCCGCGTCACCGAGGAGGCTGAGATCGAGGGCCTCGACACCGCCATCCACGGCGAGTCCGCGTACGAGTTCGGCCCCGTCGGGGGAGCGAGTGCCTACGTTCCCGCCACCAGCGCGAAGGAGAGTGTGGGCGCATGAAGCAGGTAACCGCGGTCATCAAGCCGTTCAAGCTGGACGACGTGAAGGCCGCCCTGGAGGTCCTGGGCATCCAGGGCCTGACCGTCAGCGAAGTACAGGGCTTCGGCCGTCAGCGCGGCCACACCGAGGTGTACCGCGGCGCCGAGTACACCGTGGACCTGGTTCCGAAGGTGCGCGTCGACATCCTCGTGACGGACGCGGACGCGGAAAAGGTGGTCGACTCCATCGTCGAGGCGGCCCGGACCGGGAAGATCGGCGACGGCAAGGTATGGGCCACGCCGGTCGAGTCTCTCGTCCGGGTGCGGACAGGTGAGCGTGACGCTGACGCCGTCTGAACACAGATCACTCAACGAGGTCCGGGCCGACGTCCTTCGTCGGCCCGGACTCGTTGGCGTCGAGCTGCGGATCGCGCTGAGCGACGCCTACGACGACTGGCTGCAGGCGCTCGTCCCTGACCGGGCGGGCATCGAGCTGATCGCGGTGGGCGGGTTGGGTCGGGGCGAGCCCGCGCCGTACTCCGATCTCGACCTCGTGCTCCTCCACGACGGCAAGGTTCGCGGACTCACCGAGCTTGCCGACTCGATCTGGTACCCGATCTGGGACGGCGGCGTCGGCCTCGACCATTCGGTCCGCACTGTCGACGAGGCCGTCGCGGTGGCGAAGGACGACCTCAAGGCGGTGCTCGGGCTGCTCGACGTGCGGCACATCGCCGGTGACTCCAGCCTGTGGGGCCCGCTCCGGGCCCGCGTGCTGGACCTGTGGCGCGCCACGGCAACCAAACGGTTCGCCGAGCTGCGGGAGCTGACGCGCGCGCGGTGGGACGTAGCCGGCGAGGCCGCGTTCCTGCTCGAACCCAACCTCAAGGACTCTCGCGGCGGCCTGCGCGACACGCATTTGCTGCATGCGCTCGCGACCGCGCAACTCGTGGACTTCCCGGCCCCGGTGCGTGCGGCGTATCCGGTGCTGCTCGACGTCCGCGGTGAGCTGCACCGCCGCACTGGCCGCGCCGAGGACGTGCTGCGGCTCCAGGAACAGGACAGCGTCGCCGACGCGCTCGGGCTGATCGACCCCGACGGCAGCCCGGGTCGCGACGTCGTGCTCCGCCGTGTGAACGAGGCCGCGCGGACGATCGCCTACTCCCTCGACGTCGCGTGGCGCCGCATAGAGGCGACCACCCCCGCGCGGCGCAGTACGCGTGCCCGGCTGTTCGGGTCCGCGACCGCACCGGTGCCGGAACGGATCGGGCTCGCCCGCGACGTCGTCGCCCAGGACGGCGAGGTCGTCCTGGCGCGCGACAGTGACCCGTCAAGCGATCCCGGCCTGGTGCTGCGCGCCGCCCGTGCCGCGGCCGAGAGCGGTCTGCCGCTGTCGGCGTTCACCTTGAACCGGCTGGCCGAGGAAGCCGCACCGTTACCCGAGCCCTGGCCGGACCACGCCCGTGATGATTTCGTCTCGGTGCTCGGGGCGGGTCAGGCGGCCGTGCACGTGCTCGAGTCGCTCGATCACGCCGGCCTGCTGGAACGGCTGATCCCGGAGTGGACCGCGGTGCGGTGCAAGGCTCAGCACAATCCCGTGCACACGTTCACCGTCGACCGGCACCTGCTCGAGGCCGCGGCCCAGGCCGCGCAGTTCACTCGCCGGGTGTCGCGGCCCGACCTGCTGCTCGTGGGCACTCTGCTGCACGACATCGGCAAGGGCTTCCGCGGCGATCACTCCGTCACCGGCGCGGTGCACGCCAGGACGATTGCGCAGCGGATGGGCTTCGACCGGCACGACGCCGCGGTGATCACCGCCTTGGTCCGCCATCATCTGTTGCTGCCGAACACCGCCACGCGCCGCGACCTCGACAACCCGCGCACGATCACCATCGTCGCGAACGCCGTCGGTGACTCGCCGGACCTCCTCGAGCTGCTGCACGCGCTGACCATCGCCGACGCGGCCGCTACTGGGCCGGCGGCGTGGAGCGACTGGAAGGCCGGCCTGATCGAGGATCTCGTCGGCCGGGCCCACGAGGTGCTCAAGGGGGGCGAGCCGCCGGCCGTCACGCCGCTGGACGACGAGCGACGAGCGCTGGCGGACGCGGGGGAGCTGGCGGTGCAGATCCACGACGACAAGGTGATCGTCGCCGCGCCGGATGCGGTCGGCGTGCTGTACCGCACGGCCGGCGTGCTCGCCCTGCACTCGCTGGACGTGCGCTCGGCGTCGATCCGGACGCACAACGGGATGGCCGTCAACACCTTCGTCGTCGAACCGCGCTTCGGTCGCCTGCCCGACCCGGTGCTGGTTCGCGGCGACTTGGCGCGCGCACTGGACGGCGCGATGGCGCTGGCTGAGCGGCTGCGCGAGAAGGAGCGGTCCTACGCCCGGACGTCACCACCGCGTGCCGATCCGCCGACGATTCACTGGTTCGACGACGACGCCACGGACGCGACCGTGCTGGAGTTCCGGGCATCGGACGCGATCGGGCTGCTGTGCCGAGTCACCGCCGCGCTCGAACGGTGCCAGCTGGACGTGCGCTCGGCGCGGGTGTCCTCGATGGCCGGCGTGGTCGTCGACGCGTTCTACGTGACGACGCGCGGCGGCCACCCGATCCCACCCGACGCCCGTCCCGACATCGAAGCGGAGCTCACCAGGATCTGACAGTCCCGTCCAGCTTTTCCCCGCTGGGCGCCGCTACCCTCCAACTTTTCCCCGCTGGGGGCCGATTTCCGCCCCCAATCCGGCGCCACGCGGGGAAAAGTGGCCGGGAGATCATTGCCACACCAGATGTCGTTTCCGCGTGCCCGAAACGTGCCGGTAACCTAGGGAGCGCGCCACGGGCCGATGCCGTCCCGGTCCGGATTCCCGAAACTCAGGCAATCCGGTTGTCCGAGCCGATCGTCCGCAGGAGAGTGCATGATCCCGTTCTCCGCCGTGCCCAGCGCCCAGGGGCTCTACGACCCGCGCTTCGAGCGCGACTCATGCGGTGTCGCATTCGTCGCCGATCTCAACGGGCGCGCCAGCCACACGATCGTGGCGCAGGCGCTGACCGCTTTGCACAACCTCGACCACCGCGGCGCGGCCGGAGCCGAGCCGTCCTCGGGCGACGGCGCGGGCATCACCGTGCAGATCCCGGATGCGTTCCTGCGGGCAGAATCCGGACTGGACCTGCCGCCAGTGGGCCAGTACGCCGTCGGCCTTGCGTTCCTGCCCATCGACGCGACGCAGGCGGCCGCGGTCGTGGCGATCGTCGAGCGGACCGCGGCCGAGGAGGGGCTCACAGTCGTCGGCTGGCGCGACGTCCCGGTCGGGCCCGACAGCCTCGGACCGACGGCCCGCGGCGTCATGCCGGCATTCCGACAGGTCTTTCTCCGCGGCCGCGATGGCGAGTCCGGCCTGCCGCTCGAGCGGCTGGCGTTCGCTGCGCGCAAGATCGCCGAGCGGCGGGCTCGCGAGGCCGAGCTGGAGCTGTACTTCCCGTCGCTGTCGTCACGAACCCTGGTCTACAAGGGGATGCTCACGACCGACCAGCTCGCGACGTTCTTTCCCGACCTGACCGACGAGCGGTTCACCAGCGCGATCGGGCTGGTGCACAGCCGGTTCTCGACGAACACGTTCCCGTCCTGGCCGCTGGCGCACCCGTACCGCTACATCGCCCACAACGGTGAGATCAACACCATCCGGGGCAACCGCAACTGGATGGCGACGCGGGAGGCGCTGCTGCAGTCGGATCTGCTCGCGTCGCCTCGGGGCGGTGACGGCGGAGGCGACCTCGAGCGGCTGTTCCCGATCTGCACACCGGACGTCAGCGACTCGGCCAGCTTCGACGAGGTGCTCGAGCTGCTGCACCTGGGCGGCCGCAGCCTGCCGCACGCGGTGCTGATGATGATCCCCGAAGCGTGGGAGAACAACGCCGCCATGGACCCGTCGCGCCGGGCGTTCTACAAGTTCCACGCATCGCTGATGGAGCCGTGGGACGGGCCGGCGTGCGTGAGCTTCACCGACGGCACGATCATCGGCGCGGTGCTCGACCGCAACGGACTGCGTCCGGGCCGGTGGTGGCAGACGTCCGACGGCCTGGTGGTGCTGGGCAGCGAGTCCGGCGTGCTGGACCTCGACCCGGCGCGGATCGTCGCGAAGGGCCGGCTTCAGCCCGGCAAGATGTTCCTCGCGGACACCTCGCGCGGCGAGATCCTGTCCGACGCGGACGTGAAGGCAGAACTCGCCGCCGAACATCCGTACGCCGAGTGGTTGCACGCCGGTCTCATGCAACTCGACCAGCTGCCGCCCCGCGAGCACGTCGTGTTCTCGCACGAGTCGGTCAGCCGGCGGCAACAGATCTTCGGCTACACCGAGGAAGAGCTGCGCGTCCTGATCACCCCGATGGTCACGGGAGCTGCGGAGCCGATCGGCTCGATGGGCACCGACACGCCGCTCGCCGCGCTGTCCCAGCGGCCTCGGCTGCTGTTCGACTACTTCACCGAGCTGTTCGCGCAGGTCACCAACCCGCCCCTGGACGCGATCCGCGAGGAGATGGTGACCTCGCTGTCCGGCACGATCGGCCCCGAGCGCAACCTGCTCACGCCCGGTCCGGCATCCTGTCGGCAGATCGTCATCCCGCGTCCCGTGCTCGACAACGACGAGCTCGCCAAGATCTGGCACGTCAACGCCGACGGTGACATGCCCGGCTTCCAGTGCCGCCTCGTCGACGGTCGCTATCGCGTCCACGGCGGTGGCGAGGCGCTGGCCGGCGCGATCGAGCGGGTGCGCCGCGAGTGCACCGAGGCAGTGGCGGCCGGTGCGCGGATCCTGATCCTGTCCGACCGCGACTGCGACGCCGACCACGCGCCGATCCCGTCGCTGCTGCTGACGTCCGCGGTGCACCAGCATCTGATCCGCACCGGACAGCGCACCCAGGTCGGGCTGGTCGTCGAGACCGGCGAGGCCC
>JAODNL010000415.1 GCA_025465405.1 Pseudonocardiales bacterium
ACCATGGCAAATGCCGGACCGAGCCGACCGGACGGCACGCTGAGCCCGGCCATGAACAGCCCCGGCGTCACTCCGGCACCGGCGGCGAATCCGAGCAGGACGCCCGCGATCGCAACGATCCAGATCCCACGGCCGGGGCCGAGCGTGAGCAGTAGCGCACCGGCCACACCGGCGACCCCGAGTCCGAACAGAGCTAGCGCGGGCAGCCATCGCGTCCGCAGCACTTTCTTGAACAACAGCGCGGCCGCGCCGACGCCGACAACCTGCGTGGCAAGGACTGTGCCCGTCACCGCGGCCGATTCGTGCTGGACCTGCAGCAGATAGATCACGGCTAGCTCGACCAGTGCAGTGACCACGGCCCCCGTGACCATGGCTGTTGCCACGCCGGTTACGGGCAGCGTGTGCGATATCAACTTCAGCGGCATCAGGGGACTGTCCTTGCGGTACTGGCGCACCAGCAGCGCGCATAGGGCAAGCAGCCCGCCGGCCACCGGCAGGTAGAAGGCCGGAGAGCCGAACCCGCCACGCGACAGCCAGGACACGCCGAAGAACGGCAGCGCGGTCGCGGCGAGCGCCACCGGAATGGCCGACCAGTCGAAGCTCATCCGCGGCGAGCGGGCCTCGACACGCTCGAACGCGAGCAGTCCCAGCACAACGCCGACGACGCCCAGGCCGGCCATAGCGACGAACAGCAACCGCCAAACCTTTTCGGCGCCCACGATGCCGCCGACGACCGGTCCGAGGGTCACCATGCCGAACAACCCGAGATTCACGAACGCGGCGCTCAGGGGCACCCGTGCCGCCCCGTGTCTGGTGATGAGTGGCGGGAGCGCGACCACCAGCAACACGCCCGTCGCGATGCCCTGCAGAATCCGTCCGACGGTGAACTCGGCGATTCCGGATGCCAGAGCCGCCAACAACGAGCCAGCGACGAACGCGGCTTCGGCCAGCACGTAGACGCGCCACGTCGGTAGCCGTTGGGTGAGGTCCGCGGCGGCGACGGCACCGAAGGCGTACCCGGCGTCCGACAGCCCCTCCGCCAGTTGTGTCCCGAAAGAGGACGCGTGCAGATCGAGCGCCAGTTGCGGTATCAACAACGAGGCGGTCGACAACACGATGAACGGGCACAGAGCCACCAGTGCCATGGACACCGCCGCGGGATAGCTGCCCGCCAACGGCGTCCGGCTCCTGGTTTGAGGCAACAGGGAGGTGCTCATTCGGGTAGCCAGCGGGCCTTGTACTCAGTGGATGTTGGCCTTGAGGAACGCGACCGCGCGCTCCCAGGCGAGGTCGGCGTGCTCCTTGTCGTAGGTGTGTAGCTGGTCCTTCTCGTTGTGAAACGCATGCCCTGCGGGGTAATAGAAGAACTCGACGGTGCCTTGGGACTCCTGGCGGATCTGCTCCTCCTGGGCGTGCGCCTGCTCGACCGGATAAAAGGCGTCTTGCTCGCCGTAGTGCCCCTGGATCGGAGCGGTGACGGTGCGGTACTGATGCGGAACGGCAGGCCCGACGCCGTAGAACGGCACTGCCGCCCCGATCTTGTCGCCGTGCTGCGTCGCGACTTGCAGGACGAAGCCGCCGCCCATGCAGAATCCGACGGCCCCGACGGTGGACGAGGTCACCGACGGCTCGGCGAGCAGAAAATCGACGGCGCCGGCCAGGTCCTTCGCCGCCTGCTCGACGGGCAGCGCCTCGAGCATCTTGCCGGCCGTATCTGTGTCATGGGCCACGCGACCGCCGTATAGGTCGGGTGCGAGAGCAACGAATCCCTCGGCCGCGAACCTGTCGACGATGTCGGCCATGTGGTCGTCCAGACCCCACCATTCCTGGATCACGAGCAAGCCTGGGCCAGAGCCGCCTGCGGGCAGCTTCAGATAGCCGTGAGCCTGTCCGCCGTTGCTGGCGAACGTCACGTTCTGGCGCGGATTGATCTCAGTCATGGCCTACCTCTCAACGAAACGGGCAACTTGACTCTCGCATCTGTTGCCGGTCTCCACATCACCCGAGTTGACATGGCGGGCCGCGTCTCGGACTAGCCGGGGCACCGACCGCTCCTTCTTCCTCGGCCTTATCAGTCCGGGGGATGTGGCGAGGACGCCTGCCGGCCGCATCGCCTCAACCTGACGCCGGGCGCCGCCAGGCGATGGCTTGTGCGGCTAGCTGATGAACTCAGCCGCGAAGCGGCGGAGCAGATCGACGTCGAGCGAGTCCTTGAAACCTACGATCAGTTCGTCCACGCCAATGGACTCGTACACGGCGATCCGCTTCCGGATCGTGTCCGGAGTACCGATGAGTCCGTAGTCTGCGACGTTTCCAGGGAAGACCATCGGTGCCCACGGCGGAATCTGCGCCTGCGCCTCGTCATCGGTGTCGGCGATGATGCAGTATCCGGTGGATGTCTTGGTGATGGTGGAGAAGTCACGTCCTAAGGTCTCGCAATGCTTGGCGAGCACGTCGTACTTACGTGCGACATCGTCCGGCGGTTCTTGCACGTTGCAGAAGTCGCCGTACTTAGCCACCAGTTTCAGCGTCACCTTCTCACCGCCTCCGGCGATCATGATCGGGATGTGCGGCGACTGGACGCCGGCTGGTTGGGTCGTGAGCGCTGTCGTGCGGTAGTAGGTGCCGTCGAATGTGGTGACGGGTTCGGTCCATATGGATCGGATGATCTGGAGCGCTTCGTCGAGCTGTCGTAGCCGCTCCGGTCCGCTCGGGAAGTCGTAGCCGAAGGCGAGGTACTCGTCCTCGTACCAGCCCGCACCGATGCCGAAGTTCAGCCGGCCGTTGGCGATGACGTCGAGAGTCGAGCCCATTTTCGCGAGGAGCGCCGGATTGCGGTATCCATTGCCTGTCGCGAGCTGTCCGAGACGGATACTGCTCGTCTCCCGGGCGAGCGCCGCGAGCGTCACCCAGGCTTCGAACACATGATGGGCACCCGGTCCGAACGGGATGAAGTGGTCAGGGGCCCAGATCGTCTCGA
>JAODNL010000440.1 GCA_025465405.1 Pseudonocardiales bacterium
CAACACATATCTTCCATGGAAGTTAGTTTCGTGTCAAGTCTCGATGTTCGCCGATTCCCCGGGAGGGTTGTCATGTCCTGGGTCATGTGTGACTGTTGTGGCTGATGAGGTGGCTGGTCGCGGCCTCGACGAGGTGGATCGCGACCGATCGCCGTAGCGCAAGCAGACGGGTGTGCTGGTGAGACGCAAGCAGGAAGCCCGAGTGACGTCCACGTTCTTCGACGAGTGGGCTCGGCAGACCTCTACGAATAGCACTCTGCACCAGGACCCGCCGATCGACGGGAGGCGCGCCGGGCGTAGTCGGCGGCGCGCGAGTGCCGTCGCGACATCTCTCGCCGCGATCGCCGCCTCGGTGGCGCTGACTTCGTCGGACGCGACCGCGGACCCCTCCGCCAACTCGTGGTACCGACTGCGGCTGTGCGAGTCGAGCAACAACTACGCGATCGATACGGGCAACGCTCACTATGGCGCTTACCAGTTCGATCTCGCGACGTGGCGCAGCGTGGGTGGCTCCGGCTACCCCAACCGGGCCTCGGCGGCCGAACAAGACGCCCGCGCACTGATCCTCTACCGCGAGCGCGGGTGGCAGCCCTGGCAATGCGCGGCGATCCTCGGTCTGCGTGAAGACGCAGACGCGCGCTCCGGGCGGATCAGCGACATCCGCGTCCCCGGATCCGGATCCGGATCTGGATCCGGATCTGGATCCGGTTCCGGCTCGAGCCAGCCGCCCGCGTCAGGTATTCCGGCGTTCCCGGGGCCGCGGTGGTATCACTTCGGTGATCGCAATGCCTCGATTCAGCGGTTCCAGAATCAGATGCATGCTCGGGGGTTCTTCCCGGTGGGCACGGGCGAATACGGTCCGAACACGTTGGCGATGGTGAAGCGGTTGCAGAGTTTGAACGGGCTTGTTCCGAACGGTGAGATCGGCCCGAACACGTGGCGGCTGGCGTGGGCCGGCAAGTACTCAGCGACGTGATCGCCAGGTGATTTCACGAGGCTGGTGCGCTTAAGGTTCGCGGCATGACTGTCGATGCTCGGCCCGGCCATCGAGTGTCCTTCGCGGAGGCGGCTCGAATCCTCGCCGCGCGCGATCCGGTCATCGCCCGGCTGAGTGCGGACGCGGGTCTGCCGCGCCTGCGCCGGCCACAGTCGCCGCATTTCGGCGCGCTGGTCCAGGCGATCGTCTACCAGCAGCTCGCCGGCGCAGCGGCATCAGCAATTCATCGCCGGCTGATTGCCGCGCTTGAGGGCGAGGGCGGCGAGGTCGGCGAGGTCGCGCCGGAGCCGCTTATCGCCCTATCCGCCGAAACACTCAGGGCCGTCGGCCTGTCCGCCAACAAGGCGGCGTCGTTGCGGGACTTGGCGACCAAGGTGCTCGACGGGACGGTCGTGCTGTCCCCGCGAGGCCTGTCGCGGCAGAGCGACGAGGAGATCACCACCCGCCTGTCGAGCGTGCGGGGCATCGGTCCCTGGACGGCGGATATGTTCCTGATCTTCCAGCTTCGCCGCCTGGACGTCTGGCCCACCGGTGACCTGGGCGTGCGCCACGGCTACGGTCTGGCCTGGGGGATACCGAGGCCCAGCGCCCGCGAGCTGCAACCGCTCGGCGAGCCGTTTCGCCCGTACCGGTCGGTCGCGGCGTGGTACTGCTGGCGGGCGGCGGAGCTGTATGCGGCCGCTGCGGACAGCGCGCTCACCCGATAGCACGCGGCGATATCGTGATCGGCGTGGATCTCGATGGCCGCACCTACTGACCGCCCGGCCGTCGCCGTCATCGGTGAGGCGCTCATCGACTTCGTCGACACCGGCGACGGCCGTACCTACGACGCCCGCCCCGGCGGCAGCCCGCTCAACGTCGCCGTCGGCACGGCCCGCCTCGGCACCGCCACCTTCTTTCTCGGCCGGTTCGCCCGCGACCACTTCGGCGGGCTGTTGCGTGGCCACGCGCAGGACAACGGCGTGGATCTCCGGGCGGCGGCCGACGTCCGTGACGCGGCCACCACGCTGGCCGTGGCTACGCTCGACGAGTTCGGCCAGGCGGGCTACGACTTCTACGTGAACGGGACCGCTGATTGGAGTTGGACGAGCGCGGAGCTCCGGTCACTGCCACTCGGCACCGGCATCGTCCATGCCGGCTCGCTGGCGAGCTTCCTGCCGCCCGGCAGCTCCGCGATCACCGGACTCCTGCGGGAGGTGCGCACAGCG
Source organism: Pseudonocardiales bacterium (assembly GCA_025465405.1). GTDB lineage: Bacteria > Actinomycetota > Actinomycetes > Mycobacteriales > Jatrophihabitantaceae > RYN-117. Next base: position 2,206 of record JAODNL010000440.1, read on the forward strand.
CGGGACGTCCTCGTGAGCTACGACCCGAACACGCGCGCCTCACTGATGGGCACACCGCCGCAGGCCCGCCCGCAGATCGAGAGCCTCATCGCGGTTGCGGATCTTGCCAAGGCGAGCGCGGACGACCTCGCCTGGTTGTATCCCGAGCTCGAGATCGAGCAGGTGGCTCGTCTCTGGCTCGAGCTCGGCGTCCGGATGGTCGTCGTAACCTCCGGCGGCGCGGGGGCCACCGCGTTCACGGCCGCCGCCACGGTGCACCGGCCGGTGCCCGCACTCAGGGTCGTGGACACGATCGGGGCCGGGGATGCGTTCACCAGCGGCCTGCTCGACGGAATTGTGCGGGCCGGGCTCGCACGCCCTGACCGGTTCGCTTCGGCCTGCGCCGGACCCGGAGCCGAGACCGTGCTGGCCGACCTGGTCGATGCTGCCAACGTGGTGGCGGCGATCACGTGTACCCGGGCTGGCGCCGATCCGCCTACCCGCCGGGAGGTCGACGACCTGCTCGAGCGTCGCTGACGAGCTCAGGAAACTGAACTGCACTGACCTGCCATCGCGCCTCCTTGAGGACGATCAGCTGTTCCCCGCTCAGCGCCGGTGCGGATCCCTTCGAACCGGTGCCCAGCCGGGAAATCCTGAACGGACGGGTACCGTCGCAAGCCGTGACCGGCCCGGCAGCCACCGTCGTCCTGATCGACGACGCACCCGAGGTGCGCTTGCTCGTGCGCGCGCAGCTTCGGCTCTCGCGCGGCTTCGACGTCGTCGGGGAGGGCGCCACGGGACTCGATGCGATCGAACTGGCGCGCACGCACCGGCCGGCCCTGCTTCTGCTGGACGTGTCGATGCCCGAGGTGGACGGTCTCGAGGCGTTGCCGCGCATCCTCGCAGTCTCACCGGGCACTCGAGTCGTCATGTACAGCGGGTTCGCGGAGGAGGGCCTCGCGGCCCGCGCCAAGGAGCTCGGCGCCGTGGCGTTTCTCGAGAAATCGTCGTCGGCCGCGCGCCTGGCCGAGGATCTGACCGCCGTGCTGGGAATGTCGCGACCAACCATCGAGGACTGCTCGGCGCCGGGGCGACCCGACGCTGTGGACGACGCTGTCGACGACGCTGTGGACGCTGTCGAGGCGACGCAGTTGCTGGGTGAGCACGTCGAGCGCTTCCGGGCAGCCTTCGACAGCGCGGCGATCGGAATGGCCACCATGACCCTGGCCGGACGCGTCGTCCGCGCGAACCGCGCGTTCGCCATGCTGGTCGGACGGTCGACGGACGAGCTGGTCGGATTGCCGTACACCGCGCTGATCACCGACGCGGAGGCGGCCGGACCGGCGTCAGCGCTCGCGGCCGCGCAGCGCGGAGATTCCGACGTCCTGCACGTCGAGCACGGCGTCGACGTCTACGGCGCATCGCGCCGCGTGCTCGCCACGATTGCGCCGGTGCGAGACACCCGCGGCCGGGCGCTCTACTTGTTCCTCCAATTGCAGGATGTCACCGGCCAGCGGGCGACCGAGGAGGAATTGCGCCAGAGCGAGGAGCGGTTCCGTCTGCTCGTCGCAGCGGTCGAGGACTACGCCATCTTCATGCTCGATCCGGACGGTCACGTCGTGAGCTGGAACGCCGGTGCCCAGCGCATCAAGGGCTACACCGCTGCCGAGATCACGGGCCAGCATTTCCGCATCTTCTACCCGCCCGACAAGCAGGCGGCGGCCTATCCCGAGCAAGAGCTGGAGATCGCGCTTCGCGACGGGCACTACGCGGAGGAGGGATGGCGGGTCCGTAAGGACGGAAGCCAGTTCCTGGCGGACGTGGTGATCACGGCGATCCGCGACCCGGCCGGCCACCACCTCGGCTTCGCGAAGGTGACGCGTGACGTCACCGAGCGATCGCACACCGTCGAGGTTCGTGAGCGGGCCTCCGCCGCGCTCGCGACGGCGAACCGCGAGCTCGAGATCGCGAACCAGCGACTGGCGCAGGCGGCGGCCGACCGGT
>JAODNL010000441.1 GCA_025465405.1 Pseudonocardiales bacterium
ACCATGGACGAGGGCCTGTCCAGAGCGGTCCAGACGATCTTCAAGCGGCTCTACGACGACGACCTGATCTACCGCGCCGAACGGATCATCAACTGGTGCCCGCGCGATCTCACCGCGCTGAGCGATATCGAGGTCGACCACGTCGAGGAGCCGGGCGAACTGATCTCGATCCGCTACGGCGACCTGTCCAGCGGTGACGAGTCGATCGTCGTGGCCACCACCCGCGCCGAGACGATGCTCGGCGACACGGCCGTCGCGGTGCACCCCGACGACGAGCGGTACCGGCACCTCGTCGGCAAGACGGTCGCGCTGCCACTGACCAATCGCCGCATCCCGATCGTCGCCGACGTGCACGTCGATCCCAGTTTCGGTACCGGCGCGGTGAAGGTGACGCCGGCCCACGACCCGAACGACTTCGAGATCGGCCGGCGCCACGATCTACCGATGCTGACGATCATGGATGAGCGGGGCGTGATCACAGCTCCCGGACCGTACGCGGGGCTCGACCGGATGGAGGCCCGCTTCGCGATCGTCGCCGCGCTGCGCGAGGACGGCCGGATCGTCGCCGAGAAGCGCCCGTACCTGCACTCGGTCGGGCACTGCTCCCGCTGCGACACGGTGGTCGAGCCGAGGCTGTCGCTGCAATGGTGGGTGCGCGTCGAGTCGCTGGCCAAGGCGGCCGGCGACGCGGTGCGCGACGGCCGGGTGGTGATCGAGCCCGAGTCGATGGCCGCGCGGTACTTCGCGTGGGTGGACGGGCTTCGCGACTGGTGCATCAGCCGGCAGCTGTGGTGGGGCCATCGCATCCCCGTCTGGTACTCGCCCGACGGCGACGACGTGTGCTTCGGCCCGGACGAGACGCCGCCGAAGGGCTGGACGCAGGACGAGGACGTGCTCGACACGTGGTTCTCGTCCGCGCTGTGGCCGTTCTCGACGCTGGGCTGGCCCGAGGACACGCCCGACCTGCGCCGTTACTATCCGACCACCGTCCTCGTCACCGGCTACGACATCCTCTTCTTCTGGGTCGTGCGGATGATGCTGTTCGGCCTGTACGCGATGGACGGTGAGCCGCCGTTCCGGACGGTCCTGCTGCACGGGCTGGTGCGCGACAGCTCCGGCAAGAAGATGTCGAAGTCGAGGGGCAACGTCGTCGACCCGTTGCTGTGGATCGACTCCTACGGCGCCGACGCGGTTCGCTTGTCGTTGCTGCAGGGTGCCAATCCCGGAGCGGACCAGGCGATCAACGAGGAGTGGGTGATCGGTGCCCGGAACTTCGGCACCAAGCTGTGGAATGCGACTCGCTTCGCCCTGCTGAACGGCGCGACCGTCGACGGGCCGGTGCCGGCCGAGATCACGGTGGCCGACGCGTGGATCCTGTCCCGCCTGCAGGCCGTGATCACCGAGGTCGACGCGCTCTACGAGCGGTTCGAGTTCGCGAAGATCGCCGACGTCCTCTACCACTTCGCGTGGGACGAGGTCTGCGACTGGTACCTCGAACTCGCCAAGATCTCGCTGACGAGTGCGGACGCATCCGCGACGCGGCGCGTGCTCGGCGAGGTGCTCGATGCGCTGCTGCGCCTGCTGCATCCGATGGTGCCGTTCGTGACCGAGGCGCTCTGGACCACCCTCACCGGCGGCGAGTCAGTGGTGATCGCGGACTGGCCACGCGCCGACCCGTCGCGCGACGATGCGGCCGCTACCGCCGAGATCGCTGCGGTCCGGGCGGTCGTCTCCGAGGTACGGCGGTTCCGGTCCGACCAGGGTGTGAAGCCGGCGCAGCGGGTGCCGGCGCAGCTGTCCGGCGCCGGCGGGGGAGAGCCGGCGATCCGCTTCCTGCTGCGTCTCGACGAGCCGGCGGAGGACTTTGCCCCGACGGCGTCGCTGACCACCGCCGGCGGGGTCCGCGTCGAGCTGGATTTGTCCGGTGCTATTGACGTCGGCGCGGAGCGGGCCCGGCTAATCAAGGATCTGGCTGCGGCCGAGAAGGAGCTGGCCGTCAACTCGGCCAAGCTCGGCAACGAGGCGTTCACCGGCAAGGCGCCGGAGGCCGTCATCGCCAAGGTGCGTGACCGTCTCGCGGCCGCTGAGGCCGACATCGCCCGGATCGAGGCAGCGCTCGGCGCCCTGCCCGACGCCTAGCTGCTCCGGCTTTTCCCCGCGCCCGACCGGTCTGCTCCGGCTTTTCCCCGCGCCCGACCGATTTGGCGGACGCGAACGGGCACCGGCGGGGAAAGGTGGACGGCCTGCGGTGCCCGGCCTGCGGTGCCCGGCCTGCGGTGCCCGGCCAGCGGTGGACGGCCAGCGGTGGACGGCCAGCGGTACCCGGCCCGACGCCTAGCGGGAGCGAGCGACGGCCGTAGACTGGCGCGTCGTGGTCACCGAGGCGGAGCGGTATACGAACCTGCTGCGGCAGGTCGAGGCCGAGGTGACCAGCCGCTGGGGTGAGGGGCGTCTGCAGCCGACCAAGGAACGCATCGCGGCGCTCATCGACCTGCTCGGTCAGCCGCAGCGCAACTACCGCTCGATCCATCTGACCGGGACCAATGGCAAGACGACCACGGCGCGAATGGTCGACGAGCTGCTGCGCGGCTTCGGCCTGCGCACCGGGCGGTTCACCAGCCCGCATCTGTCCGACATCACCGAGCGCATCGTCGTCGACGGCGAGCACGTCAGCGCCCGGACGTTCGTCGAGGGCTACCGCGAGATTGCGCCCTATCTCGAACTCGTCGACGGCCAGTTCGACATCCAGCTGTCCTTCTTCGAAGTGATGGTCGCGCTCGCCTACTCGATCTTCGCCGACGCCCCGGTGGACGTCGCGATCGTCGAGGTGGGCCTCGGCGGCGAATGGGATGCCACGAACGTGATCGACGCCGAGGTGGCCGTCGTGACGCCCATCGACCTGGACCACGTGCAGTACCTCGGCGACTCGGTCGCGAGCATCGCCGCCGAGAAGGCAGGCATCATCAAGCCCGGTGCGGCCGCGATCATGGCCGCGCAGCCGGCGGACGCGGCGGCCGAGCTGCTGCGTCGGGCCGTGAGCGTCGAAGCATCCGTCGCCCGCGAGGGGCTGGAGTTCGGCGTGCTCGAGCGGCGGGTCGCCGTCGGTGGGCAGGTCATGACGCTGCAAGGCCTCGCCGGCGTGTACGACGAGATCTTCCTGCCGCTGCACGGCGCGCATCAGGCCGAGAACGCCGTCTGCGCGCTGGCGGCCGTCGAGGCTTTCTTCGGGGCCGGAGCCGAGACCGGCCCGATCGACGTCGAGACGGTCCGCGCCGCGTTTGCCGCCGTCCGATCACCGGGCCGGCTCGAGGCGGTCCGGTCGGCACCGACGATCCTCCTCGACGCCGCACACAATCCGCACGGCATGGCGGCCTCGGTCGCGGCGATCGCCGAGGCCTTCGACTTCCGGCGGCTCATCGGGGTAGTCGCGGTGCTCGAGGACAAGGACGTCATCGGCATGCTGGAACGACTCGAGCCGGCACTGGACGAGGTCGTGGTCACGCAGAACGGGTCGCTGCGCGCGCGACCCGCCGACGAGCTCGCGGCCCAGGCCGTGCTCGTGTTCGGCGCGGACCGGGTCACGGTCGAGCCGAGACTGGACGACGCGATCGAGGCTGCGGTCCGGCTCGCCGAGGACACCGGCGACGACCTGCTCTCCGGCTCCGGCGTGCTTGTGACCGGGTCGGTCGTCACCGCCGGCGAGGCCCGCGTCCTGCTGGGCGGCGGATCGTGACCGTCCCGGCCGATCGGGCGCAACCGACCGCGGAGCAGATCGCCGAGCGAGCGGCCCGCGCGAACAGGGCGACCCGCGGCGCGCTCGCCGGCGTGCTCGGCCTCGAGGCGCTGGTCGTGCTGCTGGTACCGCGCGCGATCGCCTTCACCTCGACCGGCCTGGGTGGGACGCGCACCAGCCTGCTCATCGCGCTCGCCGTCATGATGGTCGCGTCGAGCGCGCTCCTGCGCCGGCCGTGGGGCATCGGCGTCGGGTCGGCGCTGCAGGTCCCGTTCATCCTGACCGGCGTCTGGATCGCAACCATGTTCTTGGTCGGTGCTGTCTTCGCCGCCATCTGGCTCTACTTGCTGACCCTGCGCCATGAGCTGGTCGGCACGCCAGGCGGATTCCGCATGCTCCGTTCGTGACCGGATCAGCCCGACCGGGGCGATGATATTCGGATGGACAGCCGAGACCGGCTCGAGTCCGGCCAGGTGGAGTGGTTGGACTTCGGGCCGCCCGTCGAGCCGGATGGCGCGCCGTCGCGCCGGCTGAACCGGCGCTGGTGGTATGTCCTGGCCGCGATCCTGATCATCGCCACGGCGTTCGTCGTCGCGCGTCAGCACGGCAGGAAGCCGGCCGCGGCGCCCAGCCGTCCCGCGACGCCGACCGCTACGCGCACTCTCACCACGCCGACCAGGCCGCCCGTCGTGAGCGCGTCACCGACCGTCGCGCCGGTGGCAGTGACGAAACTCGGACGGCCGCTGCTCGACGTCCCCGCCGGCTGGGAGCTGTTCGGCCGCACCAGCGAGGGTGTCGTGCGGATCGAGCTCGCGCGCGGGCGGATCACCCAGACCGCGATGCCCCCGCTCGACAGTGGCGGCGGTGTGTCCTTCCTCGTCGGCCCGGACCGGGCGATCGTGCGGCCGTGGGACGTCGTACCGGGTTACATGGCTCCCGACGCGCGGCCCGCGCGCCCGCTGCCGGACCTGCTGGGTTCGGGCGGACCCGCGCTACCGGGGCCGGATCCGCAGCACTTCTGGGTGCAGGGCGGCTCGAACAGCCACCCGGTGATGCAGCTCGTCGACTTCAACGGGCTCCGGGTCGCCTCCTCGATCTCGCTGCCGTCCAACACCGGACCGGCGTCGTCCGACGAGCGCGGCTACATGGTGTTCACCGGGATCGGCGGCGTCTACGACGTGGGTCCCAGCGGTGTCCAGCGGGTCAGCACCGGCCAGTTGCTCGCCGTCGGCCGGACCCGGTGGCTGACGCTGGACTGCGACGATCAGTACCACTGTGAGCGAACGGTCACCGACCGGGCCACCGGTGCGCGCCATACCTTGGGCCTGGGATCCACGGTCGGGTTCCCGTCCGACGGTGTGATCTCGCCGGACGGGTCGCGCGCGGCGATCGTGGACATGGGATTGTCGGGCGACCCGACAGTCCACCTCATCGACCTCGCCACCGGGCAGGATCGCGCGACCGGAGTGTCCCTGGACACCCAGCAGGCGTTCGCCGGTGGGACGTTCGTGTGGGCGCCGGACAGCGCTTCGTTGTTCGTCGCCGCGTCGAGCGGTCGCCTGATCGTCATCGATCCACGGACCGCGCGCGTGTCCAGCCTGGGCACCTCGCTCCCGCTGATAACCCAGCTGGCCCTGCGAGTCTCCTGACGGCGGGCCTACGACCGTCCGGCAGGCCCCGACGAGCGGATCGCTACGCTGCGTGCCGTGACTGAGACCCCTACCGAACGCACCCTCGTCCTCGTCAAGCCCGACGGGGTGCTGCGCGGCCTCACCGGAGAAGTGCTGCGACGCATCGAGGCCAAGGGCTACCGTTTCGTCGCGCTGGAACTGAGGACGGCCACGCCGGAGTTGCTTGCCGAGCACTACGCCGAGCACCACGGAAAGCCGTTCTATCAGCCGCTCGTCGACTTCATGCGCTCCGGCCCGATCGTGGCGCTCGTCGTCGAGGGTCAGCGGGTCATCGAGGGTTTCCGATCACTCGCCGGCGCCACCGATCCCACTGCCGCGGCACCGGGAACGATCCGCGGCGACCTCGGCCGCGATACCGGTCACGCCGTACAGCAGAACCTCGTGCACGGCTCGGATTCGGTCGAGTCCGCGGCCCGCGAGATCGCGCTGTGGTTTCCCACGCTGTGAGGCTGTGGTTCGCCACGCTCTGATGCGTGGTCTCAGGCCTGGTCTCGCGGGTTTGCGGTTCGCGGCGACGGTGCGAGGGCCGGGGCTCAGTGATCAACAGACCTCCGCCGTCGATAGTCGACACAGGACGTCTCTTGATCATGGGACAGCGCGTGCGGCAACCACAGTTCCGCGGTGCAGACAGCACTGCGGTCCGCTCCCGCGGAGCTACGGGCGGCTCGTCACAGTAGCCACACCAGTCACGCTGGTCCGCGCGTCGGAACCCGATTTCACGGCCGCCGAACCCTACGATCGCGACATACTTCCGCGCTCTTCGAAGGGTTATCCACCCGTGAGTTTCACGCCGCTGGCTCGGCTGTCGCTGGTCTCGCAGCGTGGCGGCGACCTTCTCGGCGGAGACCTCGCGATCGATCTTGGTACCGCGAACACGCTGGTCTACGCCCGGGGCCGGGGGATCTTGCTCAACGAGCCGTCGGTCGTAGCCGTGGACACCTCCACGAACTCCGTGGTCGCGGTCGGCGCCGAGGCCAAGCGCATGATCGGCCGCACCCCTGGACACATCACCGCCGTGCGGCCGATGCAGGACGGTGTGATCGCCGACTACGACATCACCGCGGAGATGCTGCGCTACTTCGTCCGCAAGGTGCTGCGCAGGCGCGGCGGGTTCACTGGTCCCCGCATCGTGGTCTGCGTGCCCGGCGGCATAACGAGCGTCGAGCAGCGGGCCGTCAGCGAGTCGGCGTACGCGGCCGGCGCGCGACGGGTGCACATCATCTCCGAACCGATGGCGGCCGCGATCGGCGCCGGGTTGCCGATCAACCAACCCTCCGGCTCGATGGTCGTGGACATCGGCGGCGGCACTACCGAAGCCGCCATCCTGGCGCTCGGGGGGATCGTCGCGTCGACGAGCCTGCGCGTCGCCGGCGACGCCCTCGACACTGCGATCGTCGAGCACGTCCGAGCCGAGTTCGCGCTGCTGATCGGGGAGCGGACCGCCGAGGAGCTCAAGATCTCGGTCGGCTCGGCGTTCCCGGTCGCCGGCCCGAAGAACGCCGAGATCCGCGGACGCGACGTCGGCACCGGACTGCCGCGCAACGTCACCGTCTCGGGGGACGAGCTGCGCAAGGCCATGGACCCGCCGATCGCACGGATCGTCAGGGCGGTGCGCGCAACGCTGGACCGCTGCCCGCCCGAACTCTCCGGCGACCTGGTGTCGCGCGGCATCGTGCTCACCGGAGGCGGCGCATTGCTGCGCGGACTCGATGCCCGGCTGCAGCACGAGATCGGCATTCCGGTCCTCGTCGCCGACCGCCCGCTGGACTCGGTCGTGCTCGGAACCGGCACCGTCGTCGAGCACTTCGACCAGCTGCAGAAGGTCGTCGTCGACGGCCACCGCCGCTAGGCGTGTCATGCGCCGGCTGACCCAGCGGCAACGAACGGCCGCGATCGTGCTTGCGGTGCTGGCGCTGTGCTTCATCACGCTCGATCTCGGTGGCTCGGGCCTGCGCTCAGCGCACAGTGGAGTGCGCGGCGCGCTCGGTGCGCTCTACCGCGGTACGGATTCGGCGCTCGGCCCGGCGCGGCGGTTCGTGCAGGGCGTCCCGTCCGCGGCCACGAACGAGGCGCGGGTGCAGGCGCTGCGGCGTGAGAACGCGCAGCTGCGCGGCGAGCTGGCCGCGGCCGGTGCCGACCGCACCACGCAGGCCCAGCTGGCCAGGCTGCAGCTCGCGGCCGACAGCAGCGGACACCGCGTGCTGCCGGCCAAGGTGGTCGCGCTCGGGCCCGGGCAGGGCTTCGACTGGACGCTGACCCTCGACGCCGGTACAGGAAGCGGCGTCCGCATCGGCCAGACCGTCACCGACGGCGCCGGACTGGTCGGCCGGGTGCTGCACGCCGACGCGTCCACCTGCGTCGTGCTGCTCGCGGCCGACCCGGGCTCCGGGGTGGGCGTGCGTGACACGCGCACCGGAGAGGTCGGCGTCGCAACGGGCCGGGGGAGCGGGGGATTCACCTTCGTTCCGCTGAACCCGGGCGCGGAGGTGAAG
>JAODNL010000447.1 GCA_025465405.1 Pseudonocardiales bacterium
CCGGGCGCCGCGTGAGCCAACCGGGCGCCGCGCGAGCCAACCGGGCGCCGCGCGAGGGACAGCCGCCGCGCGCGACCCAGGCGCCGCGCGCGAGGGAACCGGGCGCCGCGCGAGCAAAACACGGACACGCGCTAGCTGACTGTCGGCGCGCGAGCGAACCAGGCGCGCCGCGCGGGCAAACAGGCGCGCCACGAGGGCAGACAGGCGCCGCGCTAGCTGTCTGTTGGCGCCTTAGCAAAAACACGCACGCGCGCTAGCCGACTGTCGGTGCGTTAGCGACAGTCGCCGCGCGAGCGAATAGGCCCCGCATGGCAAGCATCGGGCTCGAAGCGATCACACCACTTGATGCAACAGCGTCACCGGCGCCCCGTCGCCGCCGATGCGGTACGGCTCGAGCTCCGCGTCCCACGCGGAGCCAAGCAGTTCGGCCAGGCCGTGCTGGTACTCCTCGGCCGTGCGGGCTCGGCCGAGCAATCCGCGCAGCCGCTCCTCGCCGACGACCACGTCGCCGTTGACCGACACCGTGCTGCGGTGGAACCCCCGACCGGGGACGTAGGCGAGCCGCTCGCCGTCGCTGATCGACGTCGCGTCCTCGGTGACCTCGAAGACCAGCATCGGCCACGCACGCAGCGAGGCCGCCAGCCGCGCGCCGGTGCCCACCGACGCGGTCCACGTCGCCTCAGCGCGCAGATGCATCGGCGCAACCGGCTGGCCTGTCCAGTCCAGGCGCGCGCGGCGGCCAAGGACGCCGGCAAGCGCCCACTCGACGTGCGGCGCAATTGCCGAGGGGCAGCAATGCATGTAGACCACACCACGCGTGCTCGGCACGGTGCGGCTGGCATCGGTGCGGGCGTTCGACATCGCACACCTCCCTGAATCGACGGCGACGCCTTCCCCAGCGGTCCGCCTACCTCAGTGGCATGCGTTGCCATTGTGACCTATGAGCCCTGTGTTACGCCAGCTCAGCGGCAATTCCGCCCGTCGTCAGCCCGTCGTCAGCCCGTCGTCAGCCCGTCGTCGGCCGGGCGGTGAACGCTGTGACGCTCACCGTGACCGGAACCGTGGTGGTCGTGCGGGACACGTAACCGATCACGCCGACCGAGCCGGGCGCCTGCAGGGCGCTGGTCGAGTCGGTGCCGGTGACCTGCCAGGTCGTCGGCTCGGAGCTCGAAGCAGCCCACAATCGGGCCCGAACGGTTGTGGGCGCCGAACCGGATACTTGCACCCGCACGCTCAGCGACTGGCCGGCCGCATAGCTCAGCCCGCCGATCGTCGTCGGGCCTGCGAGGACCGTCTCGGCGCCGGCCACCTGGCGCACCACCCGCAGCGTCACCGCGCCGCCCGGGTTCACCAGGACCTTGGCGACGTAGGCATTCCCCGATCCGACGCGGCGCCCCGTGATCGTCACGTACACAGGCCCGCCCACCGGGACACGGTTCAGCGCGAAGCTCGTCGCGACATCGGCGTCGGACCGCGACACCGCCGCGAGGTAGGCCTCGATCTGCATGCCGCTGTCCAGCGTCAGCGCCGCGGAACCCGGCGACACGGACGCGCGCGCCGCGGAGCCGACCAGCGACCAGGTCCCACCCACGTCGGCGGTCCCCCAACCGGCGCTGACCGTGCGCGCGAAGGAATCCGTGGCGAAGGCCGTACCGGACAGCGGCGACACGGTCACCGAGTGGGTAACCGTGCCCATGGACCCGTCATTGTCCGTGACCGACAACCGCACGGGGTACGTGCCCGCCGCGGCGTAGCTGTGAGTCGGCGTCGCCCCACTGCCCGTCGTCGCGTCGCCGAAGTCCCAGGCGTACCCCACCACTGTCCCGTCGCCGTCAGTCGAGGCCGTGCCGTCGAAGGAGCACGCCAAGGCGGTGCACGAGGAGGTGAACGCGGCGACCGGCGGCTGGTTGGCGGCCGGCGCGGTGGCGGTGACGGTATGCGCGGTCGACGCTGTCGACGCCCGGTTGTCGGTCACCGTCAAGGTGACGCGATACGCGCCAGCGATGGCGAACGCATGCGTGGGTTGTGCACCGCTACCCGTCGAGCCGTCACCGAAGTCCCACGCGTATTGGACGACGTTCCCGTCCGGGTCCGACGAACCTGAGCCGTCGAAGGAGCACGTCAGCGTGGCGCACGAGGACGTGAACGCGGCGACCGGCGGCTGGTTCGCTGCCGGTGCGGTCGCGCTCGCGACGACGGAACTTAGTGTGACCGACACCGGCGCGTTCGTGACGGCGCCGGACAGGTACGCGGTGACCCCGACCGTCCCCGCTGCCTGCAGCGCCGCGGTCGAGTCGCTGGCAGTGAGCTGCCAGGTTGTCGGCTCCGGCCTGCTGGCCGCCCATACCCGCGCTCGCACCACGGTCGGCCCGGTACCCGTCGCCTGCACCCGGACACGGACCGCGGTTCCCGGCGAGTAGGTCAGCCCGGAAACGGTGATCGGGCCGGCGATGACGGTCTCGGCGCCGGCGACTCGCTTCGACAGACGGACCGTGACGGCGCCACCAGGGTTGATCAACACCTTTCCGAAGTAGCTGTCGGCCGTCCCGACGCGCCGTGCGGTGACCGACAGGTGCAGCGGCCCACCGACCGGGACCTTGTCCGCGCCGAGCGTGACCGCGAGGTCGGCGTCCGTACCGGCTGGGCCGAGGAATCCCTCGAGCTGCGTCGGAGCCTTCGGCAGGAGCAACGACGCCGCGGACGGCGAGACCGAGAACCCGGACGCCGTGCCGACGGTCGACCACGCACCACCGGTGTCTGCGGTGCCGAGGCCGCTGCGCACGGTGCGATTGAACGAGTCCGAGACGAACGGCGAACCTGTGGGTGTCGTCGGTGTGACGACGTGCGACGTCGAGCCGCTCGCCCCGAAGTTGTCGGCGACCGTCAACGTGGCGGTCACGCTGCCGCCGACCGGGTACGTATGGCTCGGCGAGGCGCCCGTCCCGGTCGACCCGTCGCCGAAAGCCCAGGTGTATCCGGTGACCGTCCCGTCCGGATCGGCGGACGCCGACCCGTCGAAGGTGCAGCTGAGATCGACACACGACGCCGTGAAGGCCGCCGTCGGCGGCTGATTCCCGGCGGGCGGCGCCCAGATGTCGAGAATGGGACTCGCGGTCGCGGTCGCCCCCAGCGGGGCGAGGCCGTACGCGTCCTGGATCGTGCGAAGCAGGTTGTAATGGTTGAGGATCTCGGCATAGCTACCCGCGATGACGCCCGCGCCGGTGATGATCGTCGCGATGCGGTTGCTCGCCGAGCCGTCGTCCTCGTCGAACGTCAGGACGAACACGCTGTTGTGCGTCTTCGCCCACGAGACGTAGCCGTCCAGGTTGCTCTGCAGCCAGGCGTCACCCTGCGCGATCGTGCCGTCGTGCATGTCGTGCGTCAGGTCCGGGACGACGTAGGACACCGCGGGCAACGTGGAATAGTCCGACGGGAACGCGGTGAACGGCTGGTTCGCCGAGACCGGGACGTCACTGAAGTCTGACCACGGGTTGTGCTTGCGTGCATACGCCGCGCTGCCGCACCCCGAGTAGCCGACGCTCGGCAGGCCCTCGGAGTACCCGACGAAACCTATCCCGGCCGCAATCGCCTCGGAGCCGAGGTCCGGACCGGCAAAGGTGTGCGGGCAGCTATCGTCGACGATGCCCTGCGTCGAGCCGGAGAACATTGCGATGTAGTTGGGCTGGCTGGGGTGGGTCTCGGCGTAGAACTGCGTGAAGTTCGCACCGCTCCCGGCCAGCCCGTTGATGTACGGCGCGGCCGGATTGCCGATGATCGACTGGTTCGAATGGTTCTCCTCGACGACCACGACAATGTGGTCCGGCCGCGGTACGGCGGCTACCGCGACGCTGTGCGGTGCGACAGCCACCGCACCGGCAATGCCGAGCAAGCCCGCGGTCAGAGCGATTGCACTCCGCGCGGCGCGGCGGCGCACCTGCATAGCCGACCCCCCGTCGTACGGCCACGCTGACCATAGGCGACGCAGTGGGTGCCCTCCTAGGCCCCGGCACGGGTACTACGACTCGGCGGCCAGCCGCACACCGAATGCGATCAGCACCGCGCCGGTTGCGGTGTCCAGCCGCCGGCGGGTGCGCACATGGTTCATCCATCGCGTCACTCGCGCAGCAAGGCCGAGCAGCAGCACCCAGTAGATCGCGGTCTCGAACACGAAGATCGCACCGAACAGCAGCGACGTGGTGCCGACTGGGTAGCCGTGGGGAACGAACCCGGGCAGAAAGGTCACGAAGAAGACGCCGACCTTCGGGTTGAGCAGGTTCGTGACCAGCCCGGCGACGAATCCGGAGCCGACCAGGCCACGCCGCCCGTCGGCCGGCCGGGCTGCGTTGCGCAGCCGGATCGACTGCACCCCCAGCCAGATCAGATAGATCGCGCCGCCGATACGCAGCACCTCGTAGCCGACGTGGCTCGCGCGCAGGAGTGCCGACAATCCGAGCGCCGCGGCGGCGACCCACACGCTCAGGCCGGCCAGGTTGCCGAGCGCCGTCGCGATCCCGCGTCGCCGACCGCCGCGCACGATGCTGCGCACCACGACCAGGGTGTCCGGGCCGGGCAGCAGCACGATCAGTGCCGCAGCCAGGGCGAAGGCGGCGGCCCGACCAGCATGCGCCGATGCAAGCGGGGTGGTCAGAGCAGGCCCGGCAGGACCTGGCTCAAGGGCGCATCGATCCGGACGGTGGCAAGCGGGTCGGCCCGGGTGGCTCCCTGGTTGACGATTGCTACCGGAATCGAGGCACGTGCTGCCGCCCGCACGAATCGGTAGCCGGAGAACACGGTCAACGAGGAGCCGAGCACGAGGATGCTCGTGGCCTGGGCGACGAGCGCGAAACTCCGGGTCACCCGATCGAGCGGCACATTCTCGCCGAAGAAGACCACGTCGGGCTTGAGCAGGTCGGACCCGCAGGCGGCGCATAACGCCACGACGAAGTCGCTCAGGGCCGCGTCGGGCAGCCAGACGTCACCGTCTGGATTGATCTGCT
>JAODNL010000497.1 GCA_025465405.1 Pseudonocardiales bacterium
CAGCACCGCGTCGATGTCGTCGCGCGTCAGGCCGACGGCAGCGAGGCTCTCGATCAACTGGCCGCCGATCAGGTCGCCCTCGTGCTCGCCGTTGGTCAGCTCGGTGATATCGACCGCATGCGGGCCGAAGCCGAGGTCGACGAGCGTGTTGGACGCGCCGTTCTGGATCAGCAGTGAGCCGATGCTCATGACGAGCCAGCCGTCGTCGTCCAGTACGTGCCCGCGGCTGGCCCAGAACGCATCGTCGGAGCCGCCGTACTGCGCGAGCGGCCGGACGTGGTGGATGCCGTCCGGCAAATAGGTGAGCCGGATCTCGCCGATCATGGTCGAACTCAGCGGTGCTGAGGTTGCCTGCATTGACGGCCCTTCGGTTCAGGCGAGTTGAGAGAGAACGGTGTCGGCCAGGCGCGCCGCGTTGCCCTCCTCGCGATCGGTCGTGGGAACTCGGGTGAGCACCAGGATGCGATCGACGCCGAGCGACATGACCTCGCGGAACCGATCGGCGCATTGCTGCGGATCTCCCACGATCGCGAACCGGTCGACGAAGTCGTCGGGTAGGACGCTGGCGACCGAGAAGTCCGCCTTCTTCGGCATGTTGCGGCCATGGTCGCGGGTGACCTCGAACGATCGCAGCACCGCCTCCCGGTCCTGTTCCGACACGCCATCCATCACGGTGCCGTCAAAGGCCGAGAACCGGGTGTGCCGCAGGACGGCGCCGCGGATGATGTTGCGAGCGTCCTCGACACTCACACCACCGGTCGCGACTGCGGCCGGGATGTGACACCCGATGGAGAGGGTGTCCGGGTCGAGGCCGGCCGCCACACGCGCATCGCGAGCGAGCTTGATGCAGTCGCGCAGCCGGTCGAGGTTCGCCCCCACGGCGAAGGTAATGCTGTCGGCGTAGCGGGCGGAGAGATCGATCATCTTCGGCCCCGTAGCGGACACGTCGATCAGCGGCTTTGGGCCGTCGAGCGACGGGTCGATCTCGTAGACGGAACGCATCGTGCTCGGGAATCCGTCCAGGTCAACGTCCTCCTTGCGCAGGTAGCTCTGCACCTGGCGCAGGTAGGTCTCGAACTCCGCAACCCGCATGGGCTTGCGGCCGATCTGCGCGAACCCGCCGTCGCCCCGCCCGAAGCTGATCAGCGAGCGGCCACCGGACGCCGCGTAGAGAACGGCAATGGTGTTCGCCACGTCCATCGTGTTGCGCAGCGGTACCGAGACCCCGGTGCCCACCTTGAGTCTGGTCGTCGCGGCCGCCGCCAGCGCCAGGAAGAGGTACGAGTCCGGCAGGATCCCGATGTCCTGGCCCACGACGAGGCCGTCCCAGCCCTGCGCTTCGAACCGTCGTGCGATGTTCGCTACGTCGGTCATGGGGACGGGGGTGCCGCCGAAGCGCCAGAATTCGACCTTCTTCATCGCTTCGCCTCTCGTACGGAAAATCTATGCATACTGTTATGTGGAAATAGCGCTGTCAAGGGAGCAGGCCCATTCGGCGAGGTGGACAGTGGTGGCGTCATAGCCCGCGAGCGTCGCGGTCATCGGGCTCCTTGGCAGTAGGCGAGGATCATGTGGGCCGCAGCAGCAGTCCGCCGTCGACGACGAGTTCCGACCCGGTGACGTACGAGGCCTCGTCCGAGAGCAGGAATGCCGCACCACGGGCGATCTCGATTGCTTCGGCGACCCGCTTGATCGGCACGAATGCAGCGATCTGATCGGATTGCGCGCCGCCCGCGCGCATCATCGGTGTGTCCGTGATGCCCGGCGAGAGTGCGTTGATACGAATGCCGTGCTCCGCATAGTCCTTTGCCGCCACCTTCGTGAGTCCGGTGAGGCCGAACTTGGACGCGGTGTAGGCCGTGCGTTTCGACAGCGGGTTCGTCGCCTGCACCGACACGATGTTGACGATGCTGCCCTGCCCGACCCGCAGCATGGCGCCGATCTCGGCACGGAGGCAGTGGAACACACCGAACAGGTTCACGCGGAGGACCCTGTTCCAGTCTTCGATGGGCTCCTCGTGCAGCAGCACCTCCTGCCCCGAGATCCCCGCCGCGTTCACCGCGCAGTGCAGCGCGCCGAACTCGCTGATGACGCGGTCGACTGCGTCCTGCACCTGGACGGCGTCCGAGACATCGGCCTCGATGGCGATTGCGGTGCCGCCGGCCTTGTCGATGGCGGCCACCGTGTCGCCGAGCGAATCCGTCGGCAGGCCGACAACCGCGACCGACGCCCCGCGTTCGGCCATCAGTTCGGCGGTCGCGGCGCCGATCCCCGACCCGGCACCGGTGACCAGGCAGGTACGCCCGGCGAAGGGCAACGACATGGGAGATCCTTCCTCGACGAACGTGTGTCACTATCATGCGCATAGATTGCCGTTGGGTCAAGGAGCGGGGTCGAGGCCCAACTGCTTCGCGAGCACCCGCCGATGGTCGGCCGGCGTGCCCAACATAAGCTCGCTCGCCTTGGCGCGGCGGAAGTACAGCTGCGCGTCGTGCTCCCAGGTGAAGCCGACCCCACCGTGGATCTGCACGGTTTCGGCCGCGACGTGGAAGTAGGTCTGCGAGCAGTAGGTACCGGCGAGGCTCGCCGCCTCGATGAGATCTTGGTCGTCTCCGACGCTCGCGACGGCTGCGGCGTACCGGGCGGCCGAACGCGCCGACTCGATCTCGAGCAGCATGTCGGCGCACTTGTGCTTGATCGCCTGGAAGGACCCGATCGGCTTGCCGAACTGTTCACGCGTCTTGGCGTACTCGACGGCGAGTTCAAGGCACCGCTGGGCACCGCCGACCTGCTCGGCCGCGAGTGCGATCGTGCCCAATCGCAGTGCGCGCTCGACGATCCGGCGGCCGGCACCGATGTCTCCCACCGGCCGGGCCGGTGTTTGCGAGAAATCCAGCCGGGCCTGGCGCCGGGTGAGGTCCAGCGTCGTCATCGGGCTGCGGACCAGGCCGGTCGCGGTACCGGACACAAGGAACAGGCTTGGTCCAGCGGGCCCGTCGGCATACACGAGCAGTACGTCTGCGGCGCAGCCGTCCAGAACGAACATC
>JAODNL010000503.1 GCA_025465405.1 Pseudonocardiales bacterium
GCGGGGTCATCGTCTCCAGGATGTCCAGCTGGCCGACCACGGTCTTGAGGATCTTGGCGATGCGCTGGGCGGTGGCCAGCGCCGCCGCGCCGTCCCCGGCCTCAAGCCTGGCCTGCAGGCGCGCCGCCTCGTGCAGGATCTGCTTGAACCACAGCTCGTAGACCTGATGGATGATCACGAACAGCAGCTCGTCGTGCTGGTCGGTGGCGGGTGACTGGCAGGCGAGCAGGTCATCGAGGCGCAGGTAGCTGCCGTAAGTGACGGGGTCCGACGTCGTGGTCATGGGACCATCTTGGGTGATGAGCGATATCGAGGGCAGGCCGCGCGTGCGCATGACCGGCCGCGAGCGCCGCGAGCAGTTGCTGGACGTCGGGCGGGCCCTGTTTGCGGAGAAGGGCTTCGAGGCGACGTCGATCGAGGAGATCGCGTCGCGGGCCGGGGTCAGCAAGCCGGTGGTTTACGAGCACTTCGGTGGCAAGGAGGGGCTCTACGCGGTCGTCGTCGACCGTGAGATGAGCGACCTGCTGGAGCGCCTGACGACCGCGCTGTCGTCGGGTCATCCACGGACGCTGGTGGAGCAGGCCGCACTGGCCCTGCTCACCTACATCGAGGAGCAGACCGACGGCTTCCGGATCCTGTCCCGCGACTCGCCGGTGGCCGGATCCGGCGGCGGCACGTTCTCGTCGCTGCTCAGCGACATTGCCAGCCAGGTCGAGCACATCATGAGCCGTGAGTTCTCGGCGCGCGGTATCTCCGCGCAGCTCGCGCCCATGTACGCGCAGATGCTCGTCGGCATGGTCGCGTTGACCGGGCAGTGGTGGCTCGAGGAGCGCAAACCCAACCGTGAAGTGGTCGCCGCCCACCTGGTGAACCTCGGGTGGAACGGCCTGGCCCACCTCGAGGCGAAGCCGAGGCTGCTCTCGCGCGACGGGCCGCAATGACCGACGGCCGAATGCGCACTCAGCTGTCAGACTGCTCCCTCGAATCGGTGGCTACCGGGTCATGATGGAGCCGGTTGACCTCAGCGCCGCCCGCTGGGTGGCCAGTTGGTGTTGGCGGACCCATGCTTGGGCCGCCATCTGCACGGCATCCCACGGTGAGCCGAGCGGCGGCGTGTAGGACAGGTCCAGCTCGGACATGCCGTCGACCGTCATGCCGTGAAACAGTGCGGTCGCGAAAGTGTCGACCCGCTTGGCGGTTTCGGTGCCCCGCGCACCGATGAGTTGGGCGCCGAGCAGCTTGCCGGTCCGGGCATCGCCCGTTACGCGGATCGTGATCGGCTGCGCGCCCGGGTAGTAGGCCTTGTGATCATCCGGACGAGCCTGGCTGGTGAGCGGCGTGTAACCGGCCGTGCGGGCCTCGTGCTCTCGCAGGCCGGTGCGCGCGGCCACCAGATCGAAGACCTTCACGACCTGGGTGCCGAGGCTGCCGGCGAATCGCGCCCGGCCGCCGAGCGCGTTCTCGCCCGCGACCCGGCCTTGCTTGTGCGCAGTTGTGCCCAGCGGCAGGTACGTGCCGCCGAGGAGTCGGTGGTGGGTGACGACGCAGTCCCCGGCGGCCCAGACGTGGGGCCGGCCGGTCGCCATCGTCTCGTCGACGATGACGGCTCCGCGAGCCCCGGTGCTGGCACCGGCGCGGACCAGGAGCTCGGTGTCGGGTCGGACCCCGACGACCGCGAGAACCAGATCGACATCCCAACCGAGAAGCTGGTCGTGCGGGCCGATCCCCTCGACCCGCAGGCGCGAAGGTCCGTTGTCGGTCCGGGAGATGCGCGTGACGGTCGAGTCGGTGTGGACGTCGACGCCGTGCCGTGCGAGCTCGGCGTGCACCAGCGCCCCGAGCTCGGGATCCACGGTCGGCAGGACCTCGGGCAGCATCTCTACTTGGGTCACGGCGATACCGCGGGTGGTGAGGCCCTCGGCCATCTCCAGTCCGACGTAGCCGGCTCCGACGATCAGCGCGGTCCTCGGTCGGATCCGGTCCAGGCTGTCGGTGAGCGCGAACGTGTCGCCCATCGAGTGCAGCAGGTGCACCCCGTCGCCGATGCCGAGGTCGTCCAGCCCGGCGATCGGCGGCCGGACGGGGACGGCGCCGGTGCCGACGACCAGCTCGTCGTAGGCCAGCCATGATTCGATCCCGTCCTTGTCCCGCAGCCCAAGTCGCCGGCCGTCGACGTCGATCGACGTGGCCAGCGTGTCCAGCCGCAGACTCATGCCGGTTGCCTCGAGGTCGGCATACGTGCGATGAGCCAGGTTCGACCAATGGGTCACCTCGCCGGAGATGTAGTACGGGATGCCGCAGATCGAGAAGTTCGGGTAGGCGTCGGCGACCACGACGGTCACTTCGGCACTGGGGTCCAGTTCGCGGGCGCGCAGCGCCGCGGAGATCCCCGCGTCGCTGCCTCCGATGGCAACCAGATGCATGAGAAGACCCTTCAGATGCTGGTGATTCTCGATCGAGGATGCCGTCACGATCGACGGCTGGCGGTTGTTTCGGTGTGTGGTACGACCACGTCGTCGGCTGCCGTCGCGGCGTCGGGGTAGAGGACGAGCAGGGCCAGCAGGCCGGCGGCGGCACCGATCAACTGCATGCCGATGAACGCCGGAGCAGAACTCGGCGCGATGCCCGCGAACGTGTCGGAGAACATCCGGCCGATCGTGACTGCCGGGTTGGCGAACGAGGTGGAGCTGGTGAACCAGTACGCGGCACCGATGTAGGCGCCGACCGCGGGCGCGGACAGCAGGCCGCGCCGCGTCCGGGCCAGCGCGAAGATCAGCAACACCAGTCCCGCGGTGGCCACGACCTCGCCGACCAGATGGCCGCTGCTGGCGCGACGCTTGGTGGAGATGTGCGTGTCGACGTTGAACATCACGTTGGCCAGCAGCGCACCGCCGATCCCGCCGAGACACTGAACCAGCGAATACGCCGCGACGTCGGGCAGCGACAGCCCGGTTCCGGCGCGGCGGCCGAGGAACCAATCCGCGATCGACACCGCCGGGTTGAAATGTGCCCCCGACACCGGACCCAGCATCAGGATCAGCACCGCCAGCCCGAACACGGTTGCGGTGCTGTTCTCCAGCAGCTGGATGCCGATGTCGTTGGGCGACAGCTGCTGGGCGGCGATGCCGG
>JAODNL010000512.1 GCA_025465405.1 Pseudonocardiales bacterium
TTCGCGCCGAGCAGCGGGCCGAGGAAACCACCGAGGTGGTGGAGCCGTGGGGCCTCGACTTCGGGGATCCGCGCCGGTTCGCGCGGTGATCGGCGATCTCCGCCAGGCTGGAGCGGGCTTTCGGGGCATGTGACCCACGACCTGACCGTGATCGAAGACGCCGGTCGCCGCGGCTTTCTCGGCGACCCGATCGTGAGCGGAGCGACCTGCGGCATGACGATCGCGGGCATTGTCGCCCCTGCCGCGACGTGTCCCGGTGCAGGCAGAGCGCTCGAGGCGCTGAACGGAGCGGTGACCGCGTCGACCTCTAACTCTGTGGGCGAGCCACCCCCGCGGTAACTACACAGTCAGCTGATCCCGGGCGGAGGGCCCACGGCGAGGATCGAGGCTGTGAAGCCGTGCACATGGTTGCGGCCGGCAACCGGTCCGATCTCGCCGGCGGCGAAGAAGCCGGCGACCGCGTCGAGGCCGAGCGTCTGTCGGACCTCAACGACGTCGTGATCGGCGCTGGGAAACATCGCTCGACCGCGCCCGTTGCAGGAGAACAGCAGCGCCCCCGTGCTGCGGCCGCTCTTGCCGAGCTTCGCCAGCAGCTCGCTGAGGTCCTCGTCGGCGGCAGCGGCATCACGAATCTGGAACCGCACGGTGGTGCCGACGTCCACCGTGTCGCCGACGACGACAGCACCGGTTCGTTCGTCGGCTCCCAGGACCGCGGATAAGAAAATCACCCCGTTCGTGGGTCTCGGCGTATTCGTTCATCGCGACCCCGAGGTGCAGCCCACGCAGCGCCAAGGCCTGCTCGTGCGGTGGCAGCGCGGCGAGGATCTGCCGCAGCTGGCGGTAGGCCGGCATTCCGGCGAGTTCGACCAGCACGTTCTCCTCGGCCTTGGTCACCGTCATCGGCGGCCCGATCGGCCGGCAACCTTGGCTCACCGCGATGTGAGCCGCGATCGGGCCGCTCAGCAGCACGCCGACGGCGCCGTCGAGCACGACATCATCGAGAAAAAGCTTCGTCGAGCCTTGTCCGAGCGGCCCGCTCGCGAGCCCGCCGACGAGCGGCAGCCCCGGCCGGGTGTCGTTGCAGTGCTCCACGAAGGGGACGACCGGAAATCCGTACGGGTCGGCCAGCAGCACCCCGACCTCGTTTGCGGGGGAGCTCGGTGGCAGCCCGCTGACCAGCAGTGCGTCGCCGACCCGATGCACGCCGAGATGAATCGGACGCACTTGCACCCCGGGAAGCACGGCAGCCCACACCGCGACCGCGTCGACCTGCTCCACGCCGCGGCCGGCCCCGATGACCCCGCCCGCGCTGCATCCGATCGTCGTGCCGGCATCCGCGATCTTCGCAGCGGTCGCCCCCGCGTTTGCGACCGTTTCCGGGTTGGGACCGCAGACGAACACACACAGCAAGTCGGGCCGACGCCCGCCGAGGCGCTCCAGCGCCTGCCCCACCGCCGACTCGGCCGCCGCCACCAAATCGGTGCCGGTAGCCAGGCCGTCTCCGATATCGGCCATCCGCGGGTCACCTCCCCGGCCTCGGCGTCCAGTGTGCGACCTACCGGGAGCGGGTCGCTCGTCCGAAGGGAGTTTCCGATGAACGGTGTAGCTGGTCGTGGTGGTGGCTGGTTTCCGTTGGTGGGGACGATGCTGCGCCGTCACAGATCGGTGAGCTGGACGGTCGGATTCGTGAGCCTGTCGGGATCGATCGGCGAGCCGGAGCGGACCAGCCGTTGAATGTCGTCGGTGACGTCCCAGATGTTGACGTTCATCCCGGCCAGGACCCGGCCGTCGGCGAGCCAGAACGCGACGAACTCGCGGCGGGGCACGTCGCCGCGGAACACGACCCCCGGTCGTAGCCGCCGGGTTCGGCGTAGCCGGAGTACTCCATTCCGAGGTCGTACTGGTCGGAGAAGAAGTACGGCACACGGTCGAAGACGACCTCCTGGCCGAGCATGGAGCGGGCGGCGGCTGGGCCGCCATGCAGCGCATTGGCCCAGTGCTCGACCCGGATCCGCCGGCCGAGCAACGGGTTGTACGCATTGGCCACGTCACCCGCGGCGTAGATGTCGGGATCGCTGGTGCGCAGCGCCGCGTCGACCAGCACCCCGTTGTCCACCGCCAGCCCGGCGGCCTGCGCCATATCGACCGCGGGGGTGATTCCGACCCCGATGACGACAGCGTCGGCAGGCACCGTGGTGCCGTCGTCGAGGGTCACCGACGCGACTCGCCCGCCGCTACCGGTGATCTCGCGGACGCCGGTGCCGAGTCGCAGGTCCACCCCGTGCTCGGCATGCAGATCGGCGAACACCTGCGCCAGTTCGTCGCCGAGCACCCGTTGCAGCGGAAGTGAACCTACCTCGACCAGCACGACCGTTGCGCCGTGTTCGCGGGCCGCGGCCGTGACTTCGAGCCCGATCCAGCCACCGCCGACCACGATCAGCCGGGCGCCCTCGACGAGCACGCCGCGCAGCGCATCGGCCTGCTCGATCCGGCGCAGGTAGTGCACACCATCCAGCTCGGCGCCGGGAACCTGCAGCCGGCGCACCACCGAGCCGGTGGTGAGCAGCAACTTGTCGTAGT
>JAODNL010000513.1 GCA_025465405.1 Pseudonocardiales bacterium
CACCTCACCTACGAGGTCGTCAGGGACTAAGAGGTCCTACATTCTGGTCAGGTCGCTGGTCGGGCGCGATAGGGGTCCCCGCGTCCGGGACAAGGAGGTTACGACCACCCAGTGCAGATTGGGTACACGTTGCAGCGACACGACGACGCCGCGGGCTAGCCGCGACCGGCGCCGTCGTGTCGATGAGCGGAAGCCCCGCTGAAGTCCCGCCGTTCGGCGGGTGACTTATCAGGCAGGGCTGAGGACGACGATCGGGATGGGGCGCGACGTGTGTTGCTGATACGCGGCATACCGCTGCTTGTTGTTTGCGTTCACGAGCTCCCAGAGTCGCTTGTAGTCGGCGTCGTCGGGGAGCACGATGCGTGCCGTCGCAGGCACGCGGCGGGTGCCGAGCTGTGCCACGACGTTCGGGTTCGTACGCACGTTGTGATACCAGCTGGGATTCCTCGAACCTCCGCCGGCGGATGCGACGACGACGTACGCCGGTCCGTCCACTGCATAGGTCAGGGAGTTCGTGCGTGCGGCGCCGGACTTGGCGCCGACGGTGTGCAAGAGCAGGGACGGGACGTCGAGCAGGCGGTGACCAATGCGACCGCCGGTGCGCGCGTAGATCCGCCCGTGTATCGCAAGGACGGTATGGGTCAGCCGATCGGCGAGAGTTGCAGGCACCTTGGAAGCGTACGGCGACGCCATGCACGAGCGGCAAATACGCCCGCCACGCCGCGACGGCACGCCATCGGACCGGGCGGAATGATCAGCCGGACAGCAGGTGTAGTGCTCGGGCACCACGGTGCCCGGAGAAGAGCGATGCCGAGTCCCGATCGGGCAAGGTTGAGTGCGGAGGGGGCTTGTTCGGTCCTGACAGCGGCGTGGGGTTCGAACCCGGCGTCGGCGCAGGCGTGGATCAACACGACCGCCTGCCCGGAACCGTGGTCCTCGTAGTGGATTTCGATTGCGGCGCCGAGTGGCCTGCCCGCGCCTGGGCTGACCCCCGGTCGATGCCGGGTCCTCCCCGGGCCTGCCCCCCTGGAGAGTGGCGCTGGCCTGGGCTCGAGCGCGACCGCGGTCCGTCATGCTCCCGCTCGTGCCGGGTCGTTCGGATGCTCGGTGAGGCGGGTTGTCTCCGTGGTCATCCACCTGTCCATGGGTAGCGACGTGAGGAACGCCGCTAGCTGCTCCCCGTCGTCGGCTCGCCACAGGCCAAGGGCATGCCAGCTGCCCGGCGTGGGCGGCAGCATCCACAGGCGGACGAGGTGTCCCTGCTCACCGAGCTCGCGCGTCCGATCGGCTTCGCGAGCCGTGATGTCCTCCACCTCTAGTGCATCCACACCGTCGGGAATCGTCACCGTGAAGGTGGTCAGGAACTCCGTGGCATTCGCCGCCCGGGACCGGTGCGGATCGTTGGGGTGGGTCGCGAGCGCAACCACCTGATCGGAGCGCCACACGCGCAATGGCATCGAGGCCAGGACGTTCTCGAGCTCTACCTCGTCGGCGGCGGCGAACAGCCCGATCGTGCGCCATTCGCCTGGCTGCAGCGGAGGTCGCCATAGGCGTAACAGATGGCCTTGCGCGGCAAGCTCGCGAGAGCGGGCGGCCTCGCGACCACGGATCTCCTGAACTACTTCGTCTGTGGTTCCGTCCGGAACCAGCGTCGTCATCGTGACCAGATACTCCATTTGCCTGCGCCTCCTGGGTGCAGCTGCGGTTCCGACGGTGCCGGCCTCGCAGTCGATACTCCCGTTTCGCTGCGCGCCGCGGCCAGTTGCGGCACGACGCTAGATAGCGAACAAAGGGGGCCGCGCGGCTCGAGCGGACCGGTGCTAGGCCGTTGACCGATCTCGCCGTGGCCGAAGAAATCACTCAGCCTTCGTGTAGGCCGTCGCATTTGCGTGCGTGTGCTTGGTGCGCGCTCAGTGGAGCTGCAGGACCGTCATGGTCCGGATCGCCAGCTGCGCCTCACCGAGCGCGTTCGGGTGGACGATGACCGGGTTGGTGCCCAACAGGACGGGCTCGATCCAGCGGACACCGATCGGCTGGCAGGCGTCGTGGCCCTCGGAGAACGTGCTCACGTCGACATAGACCGCGCCGGTCGCCGCGGCGGCCCGGCGCACGGCGTCGTTGAGGATCGCCTGGATGCCGCGCAGGTAGGGCACGTCGCCCGACGCGACCGGCATCTGCGGGAAGCAGCCCCCGGTCGCCGGGATGATCCATGGGTAACCCAGGATGGCGACCTTGGCGTGCGGCGCATCGGTCCGCACCGCCTTCAGGGCGTTGACCAGCGCCGGGTAGGTCGTCGTCGTGATCGTGTCCTGGAACGACGACCCATACCTGTCCTTGCACGGGCTGCCCTGACCGAGAGTGGACAGCCCCGCCGTCCCACAGTCGACCACAGCGTTGATGAATACACCGCTGTCGTTGCCGCCGATCGTCATCGTGACCAGCTGCGTGGTGGCCTGCAGTGAGTCCAGCTGGGGCGCGACGCCGGGGTACTGGGCGGTGAAATAGTGCCTGGTCTCGGCCGCGCCGCAGGTGACGTCGGTGAGTCGTGCACCGATCCGCGCGGCGATGACGTGCGGGTAATTGACCACCGAGCGGACACACTCCGGTGCCGCGCTGAGATCGGGCGGCAGATTGCCGGAGGCGGCGCTGTAAGAGTCGCCCATAGCGACGTAGTCAAGGGGACCGGTGACTGCCCC
>JAODNL010000526.1 GCA_025465405.1 Pseudonocardiales bacterium
GTCCAGCT
The DNA here is from genome assembly GCA_025465405.1 of Pseudonocardiales bacterium. Lineage (GTDB taxonomy): Bacteria > Actinomycetota > Actinomycetes > Mycobacteriales > Jatrophihabitantaceae > RYN-117. The sequence continues at coordinate 9 of JAODNL010000526.1, forward strand.
CGCTCGACAAGCTCGACGAGCTGCGCGAGCGCCTCGGTACCGACGAGCAACGCGTCGTCGCGGTCGTGGGCGATCTCGGCAAGGAACGGCTCGGCGTCCAGCACGAGGACATCGAGAGATTGTCCGGTCAGATCGAGCACTTCTTCCATCTCGCCGCCATCTACGACCTCACCGCGGACGCCGACAGCCAGCATCTGGCGAACGTCGAGGGCACTCGTCACGCGCTGCACCTGGCCGAGGCCCTGCACGCGGGCCATTTCCACCTAGCCAGTTCGATCGCCGCGGCCGGCCTCTATCGCGGAACGTTCACCGAGGACATGTTCGACGAGGCCGAGGACGTCGAGCACAACGCCTACTACCAGACCAAGCACGAGTCCGAGGCGATCGTGCGCACCGAGTCGAGCGTGCCGTGGCGCGTCTACCGGCCAGGCATCGTCGTCGGGCACTCCGAGACCGGCGAGATCGACAAGATCGACGGGCCGTACTACTTCTTCCGCACGATCCAGCGGCTGCGCGGCGTCGTGCCGTCGTGGCTGCGCGGGGTCGGAGTAGAGGGCGGCGAGATCAACCTCGTCCCCGTCGACTACGTGGCGAAAGCGATGGATTACCTTGCCCACCAGCCAGATCTCGACGGCCGGGCGTTCCACCTGACCGACCCCGAGCCGATGACCGTCGCCGGCCTGATCAAGGTGCTTACCAAGGCCGCGCACGCGCCCGGTCCGGCCGTCAACCTCGACGCCCGTGCGCTCGATGCGCTGCCGGCGCGGCTGTCGTCGGCGGTCTCGCGCCTGCCCGGAGCCAAGCAGGTCACCGACCTCTTGCTCGCCGAACTCGGCATCCCGCGCGAGATGTTCTCCTATCTCACCTACCCGACGCATTTCGACTCGACGAAGACCCAGCAGGCCCTGGCCGGGTCCGGCATCGCCGCGCCACCGCTCGCGTCCTACGCGCAACATCTCTGGGAGTACTGGGAGCGCACGTACAGCCCCGACCGGCGCAAGGACCGCGCGCTCGCTCGCGCGATCAAGGGCAAGACCGTGCTCATCACTGGTGCGTCGTCAGGCATCGGGCGCGCGACCGCGCTCCGGGTGGGCGCGGCCGGCGGGCGCGTCGTCCTCGTCGCCCGGACCGCCGAGAAGCTCGAGCAGACCAAGCAGGACATCGCGGACCTGGGTGGCATCGCGTTCGTGCACCGCTGCGATCTGTCGGACATGAACGACATCGAGCGGATGGCAAAGGAGGTCCTCGACCAGCACGGCCGGGTCGACGTTCTGATCAACAACGCCGGCCGCTCCATCCGCCGCTCGATCTCACTGTCCTACGACCGGTTCCACGACTTCGAGCGGACGATGCAGCTCAACTACTTCGGGGCGGTTCGGCTGATCCTGTCGCTGTTGCCGGTGATGCGTCAGCCGAGCGCGGACGGCCGCAAGGGCGGTCAGATCATCAACATCAGCTCGATCGGCGTGCAGACGAACACGCCACGGTTCTCCGCTTACGTCGCCTCGAAAGCGGCACTGGACGCGTTCTCCCGGTGCATCGCGTCCGAGGTCATCGACGACGGTGTACACCTGACGACCATCCACATGCCGCTGGTGCGCACACCGATGATCGCGCCGACGAAGATGTACGACCGGTTTCCCACGATCACGCCGGCCGAAGCGGCGGACATGATCTGCAAGGCGATGATCCGGCGGCCGAAGAAGGTGGGCACCACGCTCGGCAACTTCGGCGAACTCGCCTACCAGGTGGCACCGCGCGGCGTCGACGTCGTCCTGAACGCCGGCTACAAGATGTTCCCCGACTCCAAGGCGGCACGCGGCGGAGAACGTAGCGAGAAGCAGGAGGAGCCGTCGACGGAGAGCGTGGCGTTCGCGCACATCCTTCGCGGCGTGCACTGGTAGAGGATCAGGTGGGCCGCACGCTCTCGAGACACTCCCGCGCGGCCCTGCCGACCGGACGGTCCTAAGATCTGCGCCATGACGCGGCGGGTCGGCATCATGGGCGGGACGTTCGATCCCATCCACCACGGTCACCTCGTGGCGGCGTCGGAGGTCTCGGCGCTGTTCGACCTGGACGAAGTGATCTTCGTCCCCACCGGCGCGCCCTGGCAGAAGTCCGAACGGCGGGTCAGCACCGCGGAACACCGCTACCTCATGACCGTCATCGCGACCGCGTCGAATCCGCGGTTCTGGGTGAGCCGCGTGGACATCGACCGGACCGGTCCGACCTACACGATCGACACCATCCGAGACATCGCGGCGCAACGGCCCGGCGCCGAGCTCTTCTTCATCACCGGCGCCGACGCGCTCGGCCAGATCCTGTCCTGGAAGAACGCGGAGGACGCTCTGCACGTGGCCCGCTTCATCGGGGTCACCCGTCCGGGGTACGAGCTGACGGACGCCCATCTGCCGGTCGACTCGGTGACGCTCCTCGACGTCCCGGCAATGGCGATCTCGTCGAGCGACTGCCGCGCTCGGGTGCGGGCGGGTCAGCCAGTCTGGTATCTCGTGCCCGATGGAGTGGTGCAGTACATCAACAAGCACCGGCTGTACCGGGACGTTCCGTAGACTGGCCCGTCGTGACCCATCCTCGCCTCGCCTCATGACGGCTACCGAGCACTCCCGCGACCTTGCGCTCGTGGCGGCAAACGCCGCGGCCGACAAGCTCGCCACCGACATCGTCGTCATCGATGTCAGTGACCAGCTGGCCCTCGTCGACATATTCGTGATCGCCACCGGTACCAACGAGCGCCAGGTCGAGGCGATCGTCGACGAGGTGGAGGAGAAGCTGCGAGTGGCCGGCGTGAAGCCGCTGCGTCGTGAGGGTCGCCGCGACGGGCGGTGGGTTCTGCTCGACTACGCCGACATCGTGGTGCACGTGCAGCACGCCGAGGAACGCGTCTTCTACGCGCTCGAACGCCTCTGGAAGGACTGCCCGTTCATCCCGTTCACGCCCAACGGGCTACCGCCTGAGGCGGTATGACCGCGCGCCGGGTCGTCCTCCTGCGGCACGGGCGAACGGCGTGGAACGCCGAGCGTCGCTTCCAGGGTCAGGCCGACCCGCCGCTTGACGACGTCGGACGGGCGCAGGCGTATGAGGTCGCGGCCCTGATGGCCGCGCTCCGGCCGCAGCTGCTCGTGAGCTCGGACGCGACACGTGCCCTGCAGACGGCAGGCCCGATCGGCGCGGCCGTCGGTCTCGAGATGCGCGTCGACGAGCGGCTGCGTGAGCGGTCCCTGGGGCACTGGGAGGGCTTGACCCGTGACGAGGTGCAGCAGCGGTATCCGGACGAGTACGCCGACTGGGTCGCCGGCCGCGACGTGAGCCGGCGCGGCGGCGAGACGAGGGAACAGGTCGCGGTCCGGGCGCAGGCCGCATTCGCCGAGCTGCCAGGGGTGGCAACGGCGGTGCTCGTCACGCACAGTGCGACGGCGATGGCCCTGTGCGCCGCCATGTTGGGCATGCAGCAGGAGATCCACGTCCTGGGTCCGCTGGCCAACTGCCATTGGACCGAATTGTCCGCGGAGCAGCACGACGGCGTCGCGGACCGATGGCGGTTGCGAGCCCACAATGTCGGCGCACCCGGCACCGTGGTCCCGCTACCGGTCCATGGACCGACCGAGGACGCTCCCGACGCGGACGCGTAATAGCGGCGTGAGCGACGCCACAGCGACGTCTTCGTGTGCTCATGCACGTCTGCGCATAGAGTTGCAACCGCGGTGCCCCCGCGTTCGGCGGCGACGGACGACGGGCGCGGGGCGAGCACCGGATTCGTTTGCACGGATCTCCGGGCGGTGCCGGTACCCTGGTGCCATGCATCCCCGGCGTCTGCTTCTTAGACCGCCGCGCTGAGCGACGTCTGTCGACAGCGCGGCTGAGCCTCTGCG
>JAODNL010000545.1 GCA_025465405.1 Pseudonocardiales bacterium
CCCGGTCCCATCCCCACCGAGTACGCCTGGGAGATGCTCAATCCCACTGAAGGCAGCTCGGTCGGCGCCACGCAGTCCGACCAGGTGCCGATGGGCCGCATGGGCACGATCGAGGAACTTGCGAACCTCGAGATGTTCTTGCTCTCGGACGCCTGTCCCTACCTCACTGGCGAGACGATCGCGATGGACGGCGGCCAGCGGCTCGCCGGACCGGGGACGTTCGCCGGGCTCACCGCGCTCAGCGACGACGACTGGGCCGAGATCCGCGAGCGCAGCAAGGCGGCGTCCGCGGCCAGTAAGACGCAGCGCGGCACGTAGCAACTTATCCCTCCGCGGCTTGCGCGCTATATCGGTTGCTCGAGCGGACACCGTCGGGCTGCTATGCGCGTACGCGGGTTGTAGTACGCCCGTCATACACATTGCAGAAGAAGCCCGTGCCCAGCGCATCGCGCGGCTGGGAAAAGTAACTGGAGTGGTCAGCGAAAGGCCTTGATCCGGTCGAGCTTGCGTTGCAACGCGTGCACCTCGTCCGCGAAGTCCTTGCGGCGGCGACCGATGTCCGGTGCATCGCAGTCGAGCAGGCCCCTGTTGTCGGCGAGGCGCAGCGCGGTCCGGAACATCTCTGCGGAGTTCGACTCCTCGCTCGCGATTCGCCGGCGCAACGCCCACTGGTGCCCCTTGAGCAGGCACTGGGCGATGAAACGATCCATGTCGACGGTGCCGGACTCGCCGAGGTCGACGAGCTGGCTCGCGACGATCGCGTAAGCGTCGACGAACGGCCGCAGGACGAGATGCGCGAGCACCCAGTTCATCGAGGCGAGGTACGCCTTCGCGTCGTCCGGACTCAGCTCCGGACCCGTCTCCTGCGGACCGACGTCCGCGTCGATCAGGCACAGCTCTGCACGCAGGTCGTCGAGGAACTCTTGCCGGGGCGCGAAGAAGAACTCGAACTTCAGCAGGTCGCGCAGCCGCAGCGCCTCACCCCACGCGTCGTACGGCGAGTCGCTCGTGGCGTCGTCCGCGCCGACCAGAACCAGTTCGACGATTGCGCGCAGCACGAGCACGTGGATCGCACTGTTCCGATAGACCGCGGCGATCAGGTGCTGCGCCGGCCCGATGACCCACACGGTGGTCTTGCCGGCCGAGTGACTAGTCAGCACCCCTGACCGGACGAGATCCTGCGCGGCACGACGCACGGTGGCGCGGTCGGTCAGGTTCGCCGCGCCCGCGGTGGGCGACCCCCGCGCCGCCAGGTACTGCGCCAGCGGTTCGACGGTGGCCAGGATCTCGTCAAGCGTGAGCGCGCGGTCGGCGGCGAGCAGCGCGATGCACACCGCCGCAGTCGGCGTGACCGGGGTTGCGACGTTAATCCGGTGACAGACCTCGAGAGCCAGTCGCTCGACGCCGTGCGTACTCGCGGGATCCTCGGCCACGATCTCTGCCAGCCGCGCCTTCAGCGCGATCGGTTCGCCGATGTCGACATAGACGCGTCCGAGCCGGTGCCGCAAGCCACGCAGATACCCGAGGAACCAGCGAACGTTCTCCGGCGACTTCCCGAGGCCGCGGGCCTCCGACGTCATCAGCTCGACCTCGTTGTCGGGAAGCTGGTCGTAGATGATCGACACCGGAACCAGCTGGACCTCGGCGTCGACGTGCTGCGCGGCATCGACGACGTAGTTCAACAATCCGAGGCGGGGCGGACGCAGCTTGCCGGTGCGTGATCGACCGCCCTCGATCGACCAGATCAGGTTCGCTCGAGTCGACACCAGATGGCCGATGAAGGTGCGCAGCGCGAACCGGTAGAGCGGCGCGTCCGAGGTGGCTCGGCGGACGTGCACGATGCCGGTTCGTCGCGCGACCGTGCCGAGCGGAAAGAAGTTCAGGTTCGCCCCCGCCACGCCGAACGGCGCCCGGATCCCGAATGCGGTGAGAGTCGGCGGCACCACCCATTCGTCGAGGTAGGAGCGGTGCGACATCAGGAAGATGAGCGAGTGCTTGTCGTCGAGCGCGCGCAGGGACGCCAGGCCCTCCTCGTCGATGAGCAGGTCGTAGCCACGCAGCATCCAATGCCCGAATCGCGTCCAGGCGTCGATGATCCGCTGGTTGTGCGTGGCTGCCATCTCGTTCATATGTGCGGCAACCTCCTCGATCACCAGATGTGCCGACATGCCGATGCGTTGGGCGTACTCGCGCGCCTGCACTCGGAACGCCTCCGAGCCGAGGATGGCGTTGACGATCGGCGGGTCCGCCGGCGTCAAGGCTCGGCGTACCCGCTCGACGTTCCGGCGGCGGCGCGCGCTCATCGCCCGCTCGCCTTCACTGCGGCGGGCCAATCCTCGAGCGTTTCGAGATACAGGCGATGCAGTCGCTCGACGGCGTTGTCGAGGTCCTGCTTCGTCCACCCGACCGTCGGGACGGGCTCGTGCACGAGCACCTCGACGGTGCCCGAGCGCGCCGTCTTTGCAGTGCGCCACATGAGTTCTCCGGCGTTCCGGATCACGATGGGGACGATCGGCACACCGGCCTGCATCGCTAGGTGGAAGCCGCCCTTCTTGAATTGCCCGACGGACGGTGTGAGCGAGCGCGTCCCCTCTGGCGAAATCACGATCGACGTGCCACGAGCCAGCCTCTCGCCGGCCTGGTCGAGCGCTGCCCGCGCCTTCGCACCGTCCGACCGATCGAGGAAGGCGAAGTCGGCGAGCGAGAGCAACTGGCCGATCACCGGGACGTTCGCAACCTCCTTCTTCGCAACGCCGGTGAAGCCGCCCTGCAGCAGCGTGGTGGTGACGAGCAGGTCGATCAGCGCACTCTGATGGTTGATCATGAACACAGCGGGACGGTGCGACCACAGATGCCGCTCGCCGACGAGGTCGATCCGCACGTCCCCCACGGCGCTGCCGACATGCGCAAACAACGACGATGCCGTGTCGATGCCCTTTCTGCGGCTGCCGCTCACAAGTCCCGTGGCGATTCCGACCGCACCGGCGCTGAGCAGAGTCCCGTACATCGCAGCGGTCCGCAGCGCGGGCGTCGGGTCGAGACGGTTGGGACCGCGGCGGAAGGTTGCGACGGGCCACTTGCGTCGGGCGGCCTCTTGTGCGAGCGCAGACTGCGGATTCACGGCATGGGGTCGTCCGACGGCGGCCAGGAACGGTACGTCCTCGTCTCCGTTGGCATAGCCGTAGGCCTTTCGAAGGTCGAGGCCGTGACACTTGGCGAACTTCTTGACGGCGACGAGCTTCCCGTCGCCCCACAGCGTCCGACCGTCGAGCCGGCCGGTCAGCAAGCCGCCCTCGCTCTCGAGTTCGGTGCACAGGACGTGATCAATTCCGAGCTCGCGTGCCATCGGCGCGACCTGGAAGCGGGTCGCGGACGTCGCGATGACAACCGTGTGGCCCTGCCGCTGGTGTGCCTTCACTGCCCGCCACGCGCCATGGAACAGCGTGCCCGCGATGCCCTGCGCGAAGAGCCGCTCGCCCAGTTCGGCGATGTCTTCAGGCGATCGTCCCGTCCAGCCGCGGATGCCGCGCAAGATGAGCGCCTCGAACTCCTGCTCGGAAAGTGCGCTGCCGAGGCTCGCCCGGACCGTGTGCAGCATCTCGGCCGGACCGATCTCGAAGTTGCGAAAGCGGTGCGCGTACAGCGCGCTCGCGGAGTACCCGTCGATGAGCGTGCCGTCGAAGTCGAGGAAGACGCCGATCTCGGGGCCGCTCGGGCCGTGCTCGATCTCGTCGAGCAGCGCATCGATCGCCATCGGCGAAGCCTCCGCAACTGGACAGATCCAGGGTACTATTCGCATTGTCAATCATAGGACCAAAAGCCTTTGCCTGTCCCGCCTTGTGTGAGATTGATTTGGAGACTCGCGTGTCGATGCCACCTCGCAGGCGGCCACGCGTCGCTGTCCTCGGCGCGGGTGCGTGGGGCACAACCGTGGCGACGATCGTCGCGCGCACGGCGCCGACCACGTTGTGGGCCCGATCCGATGCGGTCGCGCAGGAGATCAACTCGACTCACCGGAGCCGGTATCTGCCGAACGCCGTGCTGCCCGCCGACCTTCACGCGACGACCTCGCTGGCCGATGCGACTACGGACGCTGACGTGCTTGTCTCAGCGATACCGGCGCAATCCGTTCGGTGTGTGTTGGCCGAGGTCGCGTCGATGGTTCGTCCATGGATCCCCGTCGTGAGCCTTTCGAAGGGGTTGGAGCAGGAGACGCACCTGCGCATGACCGAGATCGTCGCCGAGGTGCTCCCGGGCCATCCGGCGGGTGCGCTCGCCGGCCCGAACATCGCCGTCGAGGTGATCGCCGGCTATGCGGCGGCGGCTACGATCGCGATGCCGGACGAGAATCTCGCCGCGCAACTGGCCGAACTGTTCCGCACGTCGCGATTCCGGGTGTATTCGACGACGGACGTCATCGGGGTCGAGGTAGCGGGTGCGCTGAAGAACATCTACGCGATCGCCGTCGGCATGGCCGATGGCGCTCGTGCCGGGGAGAACACCAAGGCGATGGTGGTGACCCGAGCCGCTCGCGAGATGAGCCGGCTCGGCGAAGCGCTCGGCGGCGAGCGGGAAACGTTCGCCGGACTCGCCGGGATCGGCGATCTCATCGTCACCTGTACGAGCCCGCACAGCCGCAACCGGCAGGTTGGGCAGCGGTTGGGCAGGGGCGAGCCGATCTCGGAGATCCTCGCCAGCATGACTCAGGTCGCCGAGGGCGTGAAAACCGCCTCGGTGGCCATCGAGCTCGGCGCGAAGTTCGGCGTCGAGCTGCCCATCGCCTGCGAGGTCAACTCCGTCATCGCCGGCATGGCGACCGCACAGGACGCGTATCGAGGACTGCTTCGCGTGCCGCCAGGGCACGAGACGAAAGGAGTGGAGTGGTGACCGATGCGGCCCAGTGGGGTGGCCCCGCGACGATGAGCGCGTGGGAGGCGCTGATGTGGCGCTCCGACACCGACCCGCGCACCCGCTCGACGGGCATCCTGCTCGAGCTGCTCGCCGGCGAACCCGACTGGGGCCGCCTGGTCGCTGCGCACGAACGAGTGACCTCGACGATCGCGCGGCTGCGCGATCGGGTCGTCGAGCCGCCGCTGCCGCTCGTGCAGCCGGCGTGGTCGCCGGATCCGCACTTCGATCTCGCGAACCATCTCCAGTCGGTGCGCGTGGCTGAGCCGGGGACGCGTCGCCAGCTGCTCGAGGTGTGCGAGTCGTTGATCCAGCGGCCGTTCGACCGCTCGCGGCCGCCGTGGGAGGCGACCCTCGTCACCGGCCTGCAGGACGGCAAAGCCGCCTACCTGTTGAAGATGCACCACAGCCTCACTGACGGGCTCGGCCTGATCCAGTTGCTCGAGCTGGTACACAGCGACCGGGCTGCGCCGCGATCGCGCAAGCCGATGCCTCCGCCGAAGCAGGCGGTCGCGGCGACGACGCCCGCCGGCCTGTTGGCCGGTCACGTGAGAGACCAGCTCGCGAGCGCGCCGCACCAGCTCGGTCGGCACTCGACGCGTTTGGCGGACGGGCTGGGCCGGGTCCTGCGCGATCCGTTTCAGACCGTCGAGGACGGTGGCCGGTTCGTCCGATCGCTCAGGCGAATGCTGCAGCCGGAGCCAACTCCACGATCGCCCTTGCTGGGGGGCTCGGGCGGCATCGACACGCAGCTCGTGACGGTCGAAGCGCCGCTGGACGGGCTGCGCGCGGCGGCCAAGATCGCGGGCGCGTCGGTCAACGACGCATTTCTGGCGGCGGTGCTCGGCGGGATGAGGCTCTATCACGAGACCAGCGGCGAGGTCGTCGACCGGCTCCCGATCGGCATGCCGATCAGCCTGCGAGCGGCCGACGATCCGTTGGGTGGCAACAAGTTCGCTGGCGTCCGGTTCGCCGCGCCGCTGTCGGAGAAGGATCCCATCGCGCGGATGCTCGAGATCCGCGACTTCGTGCTGACGGCGCGCGCCGAGCCGGCAGTCGGATTCGTCAACACGATCTCCCCCGCGCTCACCAAGCTGCCGGCCGCGCTGATCATCGAGCTGACGGCGAAGCTGACGTCCTCGTCTGACCTGCAGATCTCCAACATTCGCGGGATTGGCCACCCGCTGTTCATCGCCGGAGTGGAGATCGAGGCGATGTACCCGATGGGGCCTCGCCCCGGCGTCGCGGCGATGATCGCGATGATCACCTACAACGGGCGGTGCTGCGTCGGCCTCAACGTCGATCCGGATGCTTTCCCCGATCCCGACGAGCTCGAGCGCTGCATGCGCGCCGGGTTTGCCGAGGTAATCAGTGTGGGCGCGGTGGCCCGATGAGGACCAAGCCGTCGCCGACGGAGCTCGATGCGCAGATCCGCGCCGCAGAGCTGGCGGCGTACACGCACTACGGCCTGACGGCCAACGAGAAAGTCGTGTCGGTCGCGTCCCCACTCGGAGCCGTCGAGATCCGGCTGTCGATGTTCGGTCCGCAGGACGGGGACGATCCGCCGGTACTGCTGCTCCACGGCATAGGGTCCGTCAACGTCATCGCGGCGCAGGTTATCGCGGCCCTGCCGGGACGCCGCGTGATTGCCGTCGACTGGCCTGGCCACGGTCTGTCGGGGCCGAGCGTGCTGCCGCCCGGATGGGCGTTCCGCAGCTACAACGTGACGGTGTTGCGCGCGATCCTGGATGAGCTGCAGATCGGCGAGGTCGACATCGTCGGGCACTCCATGGGTGCGCAGTTCGCGCTCTACGCCGGCCTCGACCTGCCGACGCAGGTGCGGCGCCTCGTCCTGCTCGGTGCCCCTGGGGCGAGCTTCGCGGGCGCCCGCCCGAACGCGATCATGATCGCGCTTGCGGTTCCACGGCTGGGAGCCCGACTACTGCGCATGCCGATGTCACCCAAGGCGTTTGTCCGCAACAACGAGAAGGCACTCGGGGCAGGGGCGTTGCGAGACGTTCCCGCTGAGCTGATCACCGCGGCACATCTGATCGGCATCCGGCCTGGCCACGCGCCGAGCCTTGCGAGCTACTTCCGCGCGCTGATTAGGCGGGCGACGGTACGGCCGGCGGTGAACATCTCCGTGCACGAGCTGGCGACGCTCCGGCAACCGGCACTGTTCGTGTGGGGCGATGCCGACGTGTTCATGCGTCCGGCCGACGCCGCCGCGCATCTCGCAGCGATCCCGCGCAGCACCCTCGTGGAGCTGCCGGGTGCCGGGCACGCCCCGTGGCTGCAGTACCCGGAAGTGGTCGGACGCGTGATGGCCGAGCACCTCAACCGCTGAGTGTGTGCCCCCAGAGCCGACTGTGTACGGAGTCGTAACGCCAATCGATCTTGTGCAGGCACGGGTCATAGCGCGTCTGCACAAGATCGCACTGCGGACACACAACGAACCCGACATGCCGTCGAGGATCGCACGCGTGGCCTGCTCGGTCTCGTTTGGCGAGGCGCCCCACGGGGGACACGTCAGGTTCGCGTGGTCGAAGTGCTTTGGCGTGCACAGCCACCCGCTCGGCCAGCTGACCAGGCGGGCACGCCACGCCGACTGCGTCGATCACCTCGTCCGGGACGGTATCGATCAGCGCGTCGACGTCATCACCGCGGATGGCTAGCCGGACGTTCTGCTGAGCACCCGACCAC
>JAODNL010000574.1 GCA_025465405.1 Pseudonocardiales bacterium
CAGCACCACCGCGCGGTCGCCGCCGGAGAGCCGTTTGACCAGCACGTGCCGCGTACCATCGGTGAAGATCTGCCGGGCCTGTTCGCCCAGGCTGTCCTGGTCGACCGCGATGACAGCCTTGTTGAGATAGATCGCCCGGGTCGCCGCGGACGCGTTACGCAGGTCGGTGCCGGCGATCAGCGGTGCGGCCATCGCCGCCCAGAGCGTGAAGTGGCTGCGGTATTCGGTGTCGGTCATCCCGCCGTTGCCGACCTCGAGCATGTCCGGGTCGTTCCAGCCGCCGGGCGCGGCCGCGAAGGCGTGATCCACGTTGGCGCGGAAGATGCCGAGCATGCTGCCCCAGTTGTCGGCGATGTCGCCGGTGGTGCGCCAGAGGTTGCCGGTGGCCGGGCCCCAGTTCCACGGCGCGTTCTCGCCCCAGTTGCAGAGGCTGTACACGATCGCGCGGCCGCTCGCGGCCAGCGCGTCGCGCATCGCCGTGTACCGCTGCACCGGGTCGATCCCGTTGTTGTTGCAGTTGTCGTACTTCAGGTAGTCGACCGTCCATGAGGCGAACAGCCGCGCGTCCTGGGTCTCGTGCCCGAGGCTGCCCGGGAAGCCGGCGCAGGTGGCGGTGCCGGCATCCTCGTAGATGCCGAGCTTGAGGCCGCGGGCGTGCACGTAATCGGCGACCGCCCGGATGCCGTGCGGGAACTTCACCGGATCCGGGACCAGATTGCCGGCGGCGTCGCGGCTATGGGTCAGCCAGCAGTCGTCGATGTTGACGTACGTGTACCCGGCGTCACGCATGCCGCCCGCGACCATCGCGTCGGCGGTCTGCTCGACGAGCGCCTCGCTGACGTTGCAGCCGAACGCGTTCCAGTCGTTCCACCCGAGCGGGGGCGTCTGCGCGAGCCCGTTCCCGACGGCCATGGCCGGCCCGGCGGAGGCGACCGCGAACGGCGGTAGCGCTGCCAGTGTGAGGACAGCCGCTGCGAGCATCCGTACCGCTGAGATGCGCATGTTCCGCCCCTTCCAGCGCCCGGCCGGAGACGCATCGAAGTACATAGATGTGAGGTTTGGTTTATGAAACTGCTTCGGTAGGTAGAAAGTCAATCCTCGGGGCGCGGCAGCCGTGCACCGTCGCGTACCGCACCACGGTCTTGACAGTGGCGAGAGTTGCCAAAGACAATGAGCGATATAAATATGTGACAAGGTTGTCCGTGCGCGCGGAACATGGCGAGGTGGCCCTTGTGCAACGTCCGCCAGTTCCTCGGCATCCTCGCCACCGCCCTGTTGGCGGCGGCGATGCTGACCACACAGGCCGAGGCCGCACCCGGTACCCGGCCGGTTCGCATCATGCCGCTGGGTGACTCGATCACCTACGGAGTTGGCAGCAGCACAGGATCCAGCTACCGGGCGGCGCTCTGGGATCGGCTGGTCGGCCAGGCCGGCTACGCCGTCGACTTCGTCGGGTCCCAGCGGTCCGGTGCGCTGCCTGACACCGACAACGAGGGTCACTCCGGCTGGCGCATCGACCAGGTCGCGTCCAACGTCGACGGGTGGTTGGCCGCGTACCAGCCCGATGTGGTCCTGCTCCACATCGGTACCAACGACATGAACCAGAACTACCAGCCCGATACCGCACCGCAGCGGCTCGGCGCGCTGCTCGATCAGATCCTCGTCGATCGGCCGGCGGCGGCCGTCCTGATCGCGAAGATCGTGCCGTCGTCGGACTCCACCATCCAGTCCCGGATCACGGCCTTCAACGCTGCGCTTCCCAGCGTCGTCGCGCCTCGCGGCAGCCGGGTGAAACTCGTGGACCTGTCCGTCTTGTCAAGTGCCGACCTGGCCGACAGGTTGCACCCCAACGACAACGGGTACGCCCGGATGGCGGTGCGCTGGTACTCGGCACTGGAAACCGTACTGGGCGACGGCCGTGACTGGCCCTTGCTGCGCAACGGATTCGAGGCCGCCGAACCTGCGCCGACCTGGCGCGACACGGTCGCGGCGGCGGTCAACGTCGGCGGGTACTGCTGCGGTCTGACCGGGATGGAGGCATCCCCTCGCACCGAAGGCACCGCGCACGGCGGCTCCAGCGCGTTGATGTACTCCGGTAGCGACAACTCCGCTACCCGGTCGTACTCCTACGCCATGGTCTTCACCACGGACCTGCCGCTGACCGCGCGCACGGTGCTGTCCTACTGGATCTACCCGCAGCAGGCGGCCGGCACGTTCGTCGCCGTCGACCTGCAACTCAGCGACGGGGGCAATCTACGCGACTCGGGCGCGGTCGACCAGTACGGGGTACGGGCACACCCCCAGTACCAGGGCGAGGGCCGTCACCTGGTTCCCCGCCAGTGGAACCAGGTACGCGTGAGCCTCGCCGGGCTGGCCGGTCGTACCATCAGCCGGGCCGATGTCGGCTTCGACCGACCCGCCGACAGCGGCAGTTTCCGCGGATACGTCGACGACATCGCGATCAACGACGAGGGCGGCGCGTACCCCGGAGCCGACCTGGCCCTCGCCGCCGACGCGGACCGTCGGTAGCCACCGGCGATCAGCACCCTGCTCATGCCCGGCCTTGGCCCGGCGCGATCTCGCTGACCAACTGCGCGACGCGCTCGCGGATGGCGTCGCGAATGGGGCGGACCGCGTCGATGCCCTGGCCGGCCGGGTCGTCGAGCTTCCAGTCCTCGTAGCGCTTACCGGGGAAGACCGGGCAGGCGTCGCCGCAGCCCATGGTGATGATGACGTCGCTGGCTTGCGCGGTGGCGTAGTCGAGCTTCTTGGGCTGCGCGGCGGTGATGTCGATGCCGACCTCACGCATCGCCTCCACCGCGACCGGATTGATCCTCTCGGCGGGTTCCGAGCCGGCCGAGCGGACCTCGACGGCATCGCAGGCCAGGTGGCGCAGCCAACCGGCGGCCATCTGGGAGCGGCCGGCG
>JAODNL010000590.1 GCA_025465405.1 Pseudonocardiales bacterium
GGGTACTCACCCCAGATCTGATCGCCGGTCAGTCGCATTGCTCCGAACCCGATTCGGCGGACCGTGAGGTCGCCGCCGATAGTGACGGCTGCCGGGCTCAGAGCCATCACACGGCCACGGACGCAACGAGCAAGTCGGCGAGTTGGGCGACCGTCACGATCGAGGCTTGTCGTGGGAAGACGTGCTGCATGAGCACTCGGTGGACATCCTCGCTCGGGTCGGCGATGGCATCATCCAGCAGGAACAGCCGGTAGTCCCGATCGGCAGCGTCGCGCACCGTCGAAAGAACGACCCCGCCAGTGTGGACACCGGCCAGGATCAGCGTGGTGATCCCACGGTTCGTCAGCTCCTCGTCCAGTGTGGTTCGGTGCAGTGCGCCCACGCGAGTCTTGCGAATCACGATGTCGGTCGGCGCCACGTCCAGAGCTCGGTCGAGCGCAGTTGCGTCGGCATCGTTGTGCAGCCAGCGGTTCTCGGCGACCAGCGTGAACGCCTTGTTCGTCGGCGGGACTTCAACATAGTCGCGATCCTCGAAGCCGATTCGCACGAAGAGGACTTGCACGCCGCCCGCACGCGCGTGTTCGATCGCCGAGTTGGCGTTCTTGATCAAGACTTCGGAGTTCTCGAGGCCTGAGAGCGCAGCTGGTTGGAAGTCCATGACGAGCAGCGCGCATTCGGCCGGATTGATCGGAGTCGGCACGGTCATGGAGGCTCCTTCTTCACGGTTGACACAAGTGTAGCCAAATGGCTGCGGATCGCAAGCGCGACGTCAGCCGGTCGGCTAGCTCGCGCAAGGCTGCGGAATGCCCACACTGTCCGAACACTCCAACGGGCACGTCGACCCAGAACACGAGACGCCAGTCGACCGCCGCGAGTACCCCGCCGAGAACGAGGCGGACGAACTGACCTGAGAGGGCCGATACCTGGTTGATGCCAAGGGCCATGGCCCGCCGGTCAGCCGAAAACGCATCGACGAGAATCGCCGCGGCGTTGGCGAACACATCGAACCGCCGATCGGCTGTACGACGCGCCACAGGATCAGCCAGATCGCGCCGGGTCCGAGGCGGAACGGGTCGAACGACAGCGCGATCGAGGCGAGCGTGAACACGACGAAGCCAGCGTTCCGATTCCGCGCAAGATCGCAGGCAGCGAGACGATGACGATTGACGCGTCGAGCGACGCCATGAACGAGCCGAGGGAGGTATTCGAGAGAGCGACCCAGGCAAATCCCGAGGCCGGACTCCGGACGGGCGCGGGTGGCGCCGGGGCCTCACCGATCATCAGGCGCCGCTTCGCTGTGCGGTATCAGGCGCGCGGCCCGCCGGCAACGTAGATCACCTGACCGGAGATGAAGCCTGCCTCCTCGCCGGTCAGAAAGGACACCACCGCGGCGATATCGTCCGGTTGCCCGATGCGACGGACCGGAATAGCTGCGGCGGCACGCGATGTGAACTCTTCCCAGGACACACCAACGCGTTCAGCGGTAGCCCTCGTCATGTCGGTCTCGATGAATCCGGGAGCGATGGCGTTCACCGTGACGCCGAACGGGCCGAGTTCGATCGCGAGCGTCTTTGTCAGCCCTTGAATTCCGGCCTTCGCCGTGGAGTAGTTAGCCTGACCGCGATTGCCAAGCGCGGACACGCTCGACAGGTTGATGATGCGCCCCCAATTCTCGGACACCATGTACGGCTGCACCGCTCGGCTCATCAGGAAGGCTCCGCGCAGATGCGTACTCATGACTGAATCCCAGTCGAGGACGCTCATCTTGTGGAGCAGATTGTCGCGAGTCACACCCGCGTTGTTCACGAGGATGGTCGGTGGGCCCAACTCTTCTGACACGCGTGTCACCGCGTCGACAACAGTCGACTCGTCGGCCACATCGGCTTTGATGCCGATCGCGCGCCCTCCGGACGCAGTTACCTCGACAACACGTTCTGCGAGCGCGTCCTCGTCGACGTCGAGAATGGCTATCGCCGTGCCGGCTGCCGCCGACCGAAGTGCCGTCGCGGCGCCGATTCCTCGTGCAGCGCCGGTGACGATCGCAACCCTCTGTGCAGCCATGGTCCGGGTCCTTCTGGTCAGCTCTTTCGCCAGCCGGCTCAGCAGGCGAGGTCAGCCCTACCCGCGCAATGTAGCCAATTGGCTACGTCATGTCCAGGCGCACGACGAGGCCACATGTCGGTCCTGGACATTGCTGCAGCCAAAAGGCTACGGTAGGTGTCCCGGTCGTGAGGAATGGACGTCCGGCTCGTCAGGATGTGTGATCGGTTCGTCCACCTCCAACTTGAGCGAGGAGTCAGTGATGGCCATCGGCGTCGAGGACTTCGACATGCTCAGTGAGTCGCTCGCCGAGAGGCATTGGGAGCAACTCGCGGAGTTGCAGTCATGCCCGATCGGCAAGAGCGCTCTGTACGGCGGCGTGTGGCTGCTTGCCCGTTACGACGACGTCATGACGGCTGCGCGTGACTGGGAGACCTTCAGCAGCACAGACGGTTCGTCGCCGGTGCTCCTTGACACAGGTGGCGGGGTGAAGTTGATGCCGATCTCGACTGACCCCCCGTTTCAGCGCGACTTGCGCCGTCTCATCGACCCGTACTTCGGTCCGCGCGTCGTTGCTGCGGCGGAGGCCGATGTGCGCCGGGGCGCCGTTCGATTGTTCGAGCGATTTCAGCACCTCGGTCGGTGCGATTTCACCGCGGACTACGCAACTGAGTTCCCGGCAGCGACGTTCTTCCAATACGCGTTCGGCGTAGAGCCCGACGCGAGTGGGCGCGTCATGGCGTGGCTTGACGCCATGCTGAAGCGGCCGAACGAGGCTCAGGACTCGGTGCAGGCGTTCTTCGAATGGACGGGCGGGCTGCTGGACAGCCGGCGGGCCTCGACTGATCGTGACGACGTTCTCAATTCGCTGCTAAAGGGCACGATCTGCGGGCGAGAGATGACTGACTCCGAACGCATGATGGTGATCATGAATCTGATCATCGGGGGTGTAGAGACGACGACCCATGTGCTCGGCAACGTCGTGCACCAGCTCGCGACACGACCCGATGTACGCGAGCGGCTGGACCGTGACCGGA
>JAODNL010000639.1 GCA_025465405.1 Pseudonocardiales bacterium
CTACCACCGCGCTCATACCCCAGCTGATAGGTCGGACCGAACGAGCCCTCGTCGCCCAAATTGGCCTGGTGTAGGCGAGTACCGGCGGCAACTTCCACCAGTGGTTCGTGCTCAACCTCACCGCCGCAAACGGCGACGAGATCGACCACACCCAGCTGATCGGCCGCCTCACCGACGCATTGAAGATCGACGACCCGGCGGCCGAGGCGGCCGTCACCGAGTTGCTCGATGACGGCCTGCTCGAGACGCTGCCCGGGTCGGTCGTTGCGCTCAGCGATGCCGGACGCGAGCGGTACGCGCGCACACGGGCGGCGATCGACGAGACCATCTCCCCCCTGTTCGCCGACGTCCCGGCCGACGACGTCGCGACCACTCGAAACGTCCTGACCACGCTCTCTGACCGGGCCACCGCCCGGTTCGCGCGGGCCTGACCTGGTTATTCGAAGGACCTGGTGATCATGATTGTTGTCCCCGTTCTCGACTCGCACATCGCCTACAACGACAGCGGCGTCGGCGAGCCGACCGTGTTGTTCCTGCACGGCAACCCGACGTCCTCGCACCTATGGCGCAACGTGACTCCGCACGTCGCCAGCCACGCCCGGACCATCGCGCCGGACCTGATCGGGATGGGCGCCTCCGGAAAACCTGACATCGCCTACCGGTTCGTCGACCAGGCCCGTTACCTCGACGCCTTCATCGAGGCGCTCGAACTGGAGGACGTCGTACTGGTCGGCCATGACTGGGGCGGCGCGCTTGCCCAGGACTGGGCCGCCCGCCACCCCGGTCGCACGCGGGCGATCGTGCTGCAGGAGACATTCCTACGGCCGATGACCTGGGCGGACTACGCACCACCGGTCGACGGGATGTTCAAGGCGATCCGCACGCCCGCTACCGGCGAGCGGATGGTGCTGGAGGAGAACTGGTTCATCGAGGTCGGGCTGCGTGGCCCCAACCCCGGAATCACCGACGACGACCTGGCCGTGTACCGCTCGCCATTTCCGGACTTCGCTTCCCGGCTGCCGCTGCTGCAATGGGGTCGCGAGCACCCGGTCGACGGCGAACCAGCTGACGTCTACGACCGCTTCACCGCCTACGGCGCCTGGATGGCCGACACGCCGGAGCTGCCGAAACTCCTGCTCACCATCGAACCCAAGGGCTTGGTCACTGCCGACATCGAGCAGTGGGCCCGCGACCACATCGCCGCGCTCGAGGTCGAGAGCATCGGCGCCGCCGGCCACCACGCGCCGGAAGATCAGCCCGATGCCATCGGCCAGGCCATCGCCGCCTGGATGCTGCGCCATCGGCTGAGCACGCCGCGGGAAGCGATCCGCTGAGCGCTCGATCAACCGTCTCAATCGGAGGTTCTCTTCATGACCGCACCAACGGTTCAATCCACATCTCTCGCAACGCGGCGCGGCCGGCTCACGCTGGCGTTGCTGTGCGCGCTCGCGTTCTTGGACTTCGTCGACGCGTCGATCGTCAACGTCGCCCTTCCCGACATCCGGAAGGACTTGCATTTCTCGGTGCAGGGATTGCAGTGGGTGCCCAGCGGCTACCTGCTCACCTACGGCGGATTCATGCTGCTCGGCGGGCGTCTCGCGGACCTCTTCGGTCGCCGTCGCGTGCTCCTCACCGGGATCGTGCTGATCGGGGTGTCTTCGCTGGCGGGCGGATTCGCCGGCGATGCGGGGCTGCTGGTCGGCGCTCGGCTCGCGCAGGGCCTCGGAGCCGCGTTGATGCTTCCGTCCGCGCTGTCGATCCTGACCACGACGTTCACGGAGGGCTCTGAGCGGCACACGGCGCTGGGAGTATGGGGTGGCATGGCCGGACTGGCTTCGGCTGTGGGGGTATTCCTCGGCGGCGTGCTGACCGAAGGGCCCGGCTGGCGCTGGGTGATGTTCGTCAACCCGCTGGCCTGCGCGCTCGTTCTTCCCGCCGTCCTTCGGCTGATACCCGGCGATCGGCGCCGCGCACGGCTGGCGAACTTCGACATGGTCGGAAGCGTGTTGGTCACCGGCGGCATGCTGCTGCTCGTCTTCGCCCTGGTGAAGGCACCGGACCAGGGTTGGGGCGCGGGCCGCACGATCGCTGAACTGGCGGGAGCCGCTGTGCTGCTTGCCACGTTCCTGATCAATGAGCAGCGCAACCGAAACCCGCTGCTGCCACTGTCGATCTTCCGCGTCAAAGGCCTCGCTGCCGCCAACGTCACCGGGCTGATCGCGTTCGCGGGCATGCTCGCGATGTTCTTCTTCCTCACCCTCTACATGCAGAACGTCCTCACCTACTCGCCGATCGAGACTGGCGCCGCCTACCTGCCGTTGACCCTCGGGGTCGGCATTTCCGCCGGAGTCTCCTCGCAGCTGGTCGGCAGGGTGGGAACCCGACCTCTCATGATCGGCGGTGCACTGATCGCAGCCGGCGGCCTGTACTACCTCTCCCGGATCCCCGTTGACGGTTCCTACCTCACCGACCTGCTCCCGGGTCTGATGATCGTGTCCTTCGGACTCGGCTCGGTGTTCGTCGGCGTCACCACCGCCGCCAATGCCGGCGTCCCGGCCGACAAGGCGGGACTCGCCGCCGCGCTGCTCAACTCCGCGCAGCAGGTCGGCGGCGCTCTCGGGCTGGCGATCTTCTCCGCGGTCGCCACCTCCCGCACCAACCACCTGCTGACGACCCATGCCTCGCTGCCGACCGCGCTCACGTCAGGTTTTCACCGGGCGCTGCTGACGGGTGCCGTGTTCCTGCTTGCGGCCGCCCTCATCGCCCTGCGCACCACCAACACTCGCGGTGACACGGAGCAGCCTCCCGTCGCGGAGTCCGTGCCGGTCGACGCTGACACCCAGGAGGTATCAACGTGAACACCGCCGATGGCAGTGCGCTTGTCGACCGAATGGATATCGAGAAGCTCATCTCAATGCTCGGGCGCTGCCTCGACGAGCGCGAGTTCGAGGGGCTCCGAAGCCTCTTCACCCCCGATGCGACGGTGACGACCCCTGGTGGAACAGCGACCGGGCACGACGCGCTCGTCGATCAAGCCCGCGCCAGGCATTCTGTCGACGAGGGCCTCCAGCACATCATCACGAACCTGCTCGTCGACCTGGAGCGCGATCGGGCCTCGGTGCGGGCCAACCTCCTCGTCAGCTTCGCGCGCTCCGGACCTGCCGATCCGTTGCCCTTCCTCCTCGGCGAGGTCTACCGATTCGACGTGCGACGCACGACCGAAGGGTGGCGAATCAGCGCGCTGCGCAGCACTCCCGTCTGGACGCTGAACCAGCCGCGTACGAGCAGCGTGGTCAGCTCGTGATGTCCTTGCGATCGAAACGCAGCCACGCTACGGCGAGAAACACCGCCGCGTAGATCAACGCGAGGCCGGTGCCACGCAGCATGTCGTCCCACACGACACTCGGTCCGAGGGCGTCCAACCACGAGTACTGGAAATGGGTCGGGAGGAAGCGTCGGTACGGGTCCAGCGCGGTGATCTGATCGATGATGTTGGAGACGACCACGAGCATGGTCGCCCCGCCGACGGCGCCCAACGGGTTGTCGACGGTGACGCTGAGCAGGAATGCGAGCGCCGCGACGACGAGCGACTGACCACATGCGTAGATCGTGATGACGGCCAGGCGCCACAGCGTCTGGTCGAACGCGAACGTGCCACCCAGCGGTGAACGGGCCGGCGCGTTGCCGAAGAACACCTCTCCCACGACCATGCCCCACACCGGCAGGAGCAGATTGGCTCCGAAGCTGAGCGTGAGAGCGACGATCAGCTTCTGGCGCAGCAGTCGCGCCCGGGGTACCGGCATCGCCAGCAGGTAGCGCAACGACCCCCAGCTCGCCTCGCTGGCCACCGTGTCGCCGCAGAACAACGCGACGATGACGACCAGCAAGAAACCCACCGACGCGAACTCGGCGAACAGCGCGAAGTTGGCTCCACCGGTGGATGCCAGATCTACGAGCGCCGCTCCCCCGTTGGAAGGACTGCCGC
>JAODNL010000651.1 GCA_025465405.1 Pseudonocardiales bacterium
CGGCGGCGTTCCCGGCTCACGCGGCGGTGTGACCGGCCGTCTGAAGGTGACCGGCCGTCTGAAGGTGATCGGCCGTCTGAAGGTGACCGGCCGTCTGAAGGTGACCGGCCGTCTGAAGGTGACCGGCCGTCTGAAGCTGGTCCAGGTAGCGCTGTATCGCACGGTGCAGCGAGTCCGATGCCGCAGCGGTCCATGCGTCGACGCCGGACGCACGAGCATCGTGCAACGCGACTTCGGCCTGGTACAGATCCTGCGCCGCGAGGGACAGCAGCACTGCGTGGCGGATCGCGGGAGTCTGGAACGGGGCCATCCCGGCTCACCTCCGTGCCGCGCTCGACCCGGTGAGAGCGTGGCGAGAGCGCCTCTTGTCATCCCTGATCAACAGACCAACTCGGTCGCATGTCGGCCGGATAGGTCTCTTGATCAAGCAGGTCGGGAACGCGACAGCTGGATCTGTGCATACCTCGGGACGGGCGAGCACGGTCGCAGCGAGATAGCAGCTCGGCGTACGCAATACTTCGCCGATGAGCGCGGATACCAGCTGGGTCGAGAGCATGCCGGAGATCTACGACCGGTGTCTCGGACCGGCGCTCTTCGGGCCGTATGCGGCTCACCTGGCGGCTATGGCTGCAGAGCTGGCACCGCGGCGCGTACTGGAACTGGCCGCCGGAACCGGTATCGCCACGGCGGAGTTGGTCCGGGCCTTGCCCGAGGCAGCCATCACCGCCACCGACCTCAATCCCGCGATGGTGGCGTGGGGATCGGATCGGGTCAGCGGCGCGACGTGGCGGCAGGCCGATGCGCAAGATCTCGACGACTTCCCGGCCCACTCGTTCGACCTGGTCGTATGCCAGTTCGGGGTCATGTTCTTTCCGGACAAGGCCGCGGCCTTCGCCGAGACGGCGCGGGTCCTGGCCCCGGGCGCGACCATGCTGTTCACCGTGTGGGACGCGGTGCACCTGTCCCCGTTCCCGGCCGCCTTGGTCGAGAGCCTGGCGACCGTCCTGCCCGAGGACCCCCCGAGCTTCATCGTTCGGATACCGCACGGCTACGCCGATCCGGGGCAGATCGCGAAGGACCTCGAGGCCGGCGGGCTCCGATCGGCGAGCATCGAGCCGCTGGTGCTGCGCGGAGCGGCCCCGTCGGCCCGCGTCGTGGCCGAAGGCTTCTGCCTGGGATCACCGCTTCGCTTTGCTCTGCAGGAACGCGGGTCATTGGATCACCTGACAGCTGCGCTGTCGGATGAGATGACGGCGAGACTGGGCGACGGACCGATCGAGGGCGACCTGGCGGGTTACGTGGTATCCGCTCACACGCCGTCCTAGAAGCACACATGGAGCGCCAGGATCGTTGACAGCGTCGCTCGACTGGGACTATCACCGTCACGAGCACCGCGCGGTGGCCGGCCGCGCGCCTCAGGGCGATGCACGAGCGTGGTGACGTGTAGGTCCGCCGCGGTTGCACCGTCCGTCGAACGGAGAGGGCGCCATGTCTGAACCGACCCGCCGCGGGTTTCTGACAATTGCCGGAGCAGGTGCGGCGGCGGCCGGGCTTGCTGGTGTCGCTCCCGCCGCCACGGCCGCGCCGGTGCGTGCGCCCGCCGGCGCATCCGGGCCGCTCGTCGCATACGTGACCGACATGCAGCGGGGTGAGCTGACCCTGATGGTGGGCGAACGTGAGGTCGTCGTGCACGACCGCGACCTCACGGGCCGCCTCGCCCGCGCCGCCCACTGATCCGCCACTCGGTCAGGCGGCACCGCGTGACCTGGCCACCGTCTGCTCTGGGAGAGGCACACCATGTCCTCGCACCGCGAAGCACCTGAGATATCGAAGGATCCGGTAGCCGACAACACCGACGTGTATGCGTTCCGAAGCCCCGACCGCCCCGACTCCGTCACGATCATCGCGAACTTCATTCCACTGCAACAGGCTGACGGCGGTCCCAACTTCTACGAGTTCGGCGACGACGTCCTCTACGAGATCCACGTTGTGAACCGCTCCGATCGCCGCTCCGGGGTCAGCTACCAGTTCCGGTTCACGACCGAGATCACGAACCCGGATACGTTCCTCTACAACACCGGGCCGATCGAGTCGATCGACGACCACACGCACTGGACCCGGCCGCAGTTCTATTCGGTGCGCCGGGTCCAACACGGCGACGACGAGGACGACGACCGGGCCGGCGAGGTGCTGGCCACCCGGTTGGCGTGCCCGCCGG
Source organism: Pseudonocardiales bacterium (assembly GCA_025465405.1). Lineage (GTDB taxonomy): Bacteria > Actinomycetota > Actinomycetes > Mycobacteriales > Jatrophihabitantaceae > RYN-117. Next base: position 2,219 of record JAODNL010000651.1, read on the forward strand.
TGAACGTCGGCGAACGGAGCACGCCGACGTACGCGGACACGTTCACCGACGCAGCCGTGCACGCCTTGCCGCACGGGCGCATGGTGTTCGCGGGTCAGCGAGCCGAGGGTTTCCATGTCGATCTCGGCAGTATCTTCGACCTGGGCACGCTTCGTCCGTTCCAGCATCTGCATCTGATCTCGTCGGCCGACGCGGTTGGCGTGAACGGCGCCAAGTCGCTCAACGTGCACAGCATCGCGCTCCAGGTTCCGATCACCGACGTCACCCGTGACGGCCGCATGCCGACCGACGTCAACTCGTCGCGCTCGGTGATCGGCGTCTACGCCTCAGCCAGCCGGCGTCGCTCGAAGATCCGCCACCGCGATCGTGAGGATCTCGATTCCGGGCCGTTCGTCCAGGTGTCGCGGCTGGGGAATCCGCTGTTCAACGAAGTTATCGTGCCCATGAGTGACAAGGACCGGTGGAACGCGTTGCCACCCACGGCGGACGACGAGTTCGTGAAGTACGTCGCCCACCCCGAGCTGGCCGCGCTGCTGCCGGTGCTCTATCCCGGCGTGTTCCCGAACCTGGCGGCCTATAGCAAGCCACGCCTGGACCTGATCGCGATCCTGCTCACCGGCATACCCGCCGGCGCCATAGCCGGATTCCAGAATTTCACCGGCACCAAGCCCGCGGACCTGCTGCGACTCAACGTGACGATCCCGCCGACCGCGTCGCCGAGCAAATTCGGCCTCCTCGACGAGGACCTCGCCGGATTCCCCAACGGCCGCCGGGTGATCGACGATGTCGTCGCGATAGAACTCCGGGCCGTGGCAGGCGCGGTCCTGCCGCACGTCGATCCCACCTTCACCGCCGACGCCGCGGCCGCGCTGCTCAGCGACGGAACCGTGGACGACAACCAGCCCTTCCTCGACCACTTCCCCTACCTCGGCACTCCCAACAGCGGCTCGCGAGTCCGCCCGGGAATACCAGCTGTATGAGCGAGGCCGCCAACGCCCACGCCGGCCAGGGTCCGGTGCTGCTCGACATCGGGGGCGACGTCGGCGCGCTCGTCGTCACGGCCCGTCCGGCCATGGTCGGGCGGGAGATCGAGATCCGACCGGTCGACCGTCCGGCGCCAGATCATCTCGCCCACGTCGCCGTCGTGGCGCGGCCGACTCCGCACGGGCTCCGGCACACCGCGGTCTTCGCAGAGCTCGACGAAGGCGATTACGAACTCTATGACCGAGCCGACGGGGCGCTCGCGGTGCGCGTCACTGTCCGCGGCGGACACGTCTGCCAGGCGCAGTGGCCCGCGTAGCGGTCCCGTCGGGATCCACTGGGGTGACCGCGGATCCGTCCGTGCGACGATCCGGCCATGACGTGGACAGCGCCCACCCCTGATCCGGTAGACGGCCCGCTCACCGGCGACGATCGGCCCATCCTGGAGGGAGAAGCGGACTTCGCCCGGCTGCTGGACGAGTGGCGCCGAGCCGATAAGGCTGTCGCCGGCATCGGGTTCGAGGACACCTTCGACCTCCACGGCCAAAGGTTCTCGCTGCGCATGAGCTACGTCCACCTGATCGGCGAGTACTCGCGTCACAACGGTCACGCCGACCTGCTCCGCGAGAGCATCGACGGAGTTACCGGCCGATAGCCGGTCCAGTCCACCGCGATCTCACTGACCGATGACGGCCACGCCCACGCGTCCGCCGTCGACATCGATCACGGTGCCGTGGACGAAGGTGGCTTCGTCGCTGGCGAGGTAGACGGCGGCGTGCGCGATCGCACCGGGCGGGCCACTCTGACCCGCCGGCGTGCCACGCATCATCGTCTCGGCCAGATCCGCGACGGACGTCTCCGCCGCCGGCTCGCGGACGACGCCCGGCGAGATCGCGTTCACGCGAACACCGGCCGGGCCGAACTCCGCAGCCCAGGCCCTGGTCAACGTCTCCATCGCGCCCTTGGTCGAACTGTAGAGCGCCCCGACCGGGATGCCGAGCCGCGCGATCCACGAGCCGAGGTTGATGATCGACCCATCGCCGCGCTCGGCCATCGACGGGGCGATCGCCGCAGTGAGGAAGAACGGCGCCTTGACGTTCACCGCGTACACCTCGTCGAAACTCGCCTCGTCGGTGGCTGCGGTGCTTGCGCCGGGGTAGATGCCGGCATTGTTGACGAGCACATCGATCCGGCCGCCGAGAACGCGGTTCGCCTCCGTAGCCAGATCGCGAGAGGCCTGCGCGGACCCGTCGAGTGACGCGGCGACGAACTCTGCTTGCCCGCCGGTCGCGCGAATCTCGGCGACGACCTCGGCCCCGCGCTCCCGGCTTCGACCGGACACGACGACATGCGCGCCCTCGCCGGCGAACGAGATCGCGATCGCGCGGCCGATGTTGCTGGTGGCGCCGGTGACCAGCGCTGTCTTTCCGTCGAGTCGGGTACCCATCCGCATTCCTCTCGGCAGCTGAGTGCGGACCCGAGATGGACCACACGGTCCATTATGCTAGCAGGCAATTGGACTGTGCGGTCCATGCCGGTTACCGTCAGTGCATGCCATCAGCGACACAGCTGACGCCGAAAGGCGCCGCCACTCGAGCCCGGATCGTGGAGACGGCAGCCGACCTGCTGCTTGCGCATGGCGTCGGCGGCACCAGCCTGGACGACATCCGGGCGGGCACGATGACCAGTAAGAGCCAGCTGTTCCATTACTTTCCGGGCGGCAAGAACGACCTGGTCGCGGCGATCGCCGCCTTCCAGGCTGAGCGCGTGCTGCAGGCACAACGGCCGTTCCTCGACACCCTCGACACGTGGGAGTCCTGGCACGGGTGGCGCGACGCCGTGGTGGCGCACTACGGCTCCCAGGCGCACTGGGGCTGCCCGATCGGCGCGCTGGCCAGCCAGTTGATCAGCACGGATCCGGCCCACGCGGCCGATGTGACTGCCTATATGGACCGCTGGCGGGGCTACCTTCGG
>JAODNL010000006.1 GCA_025465405.1 Pseudonocardiales bacterium
AGCGACGGCTCGTGCGGGTTCGCCGCGGCGGCCGGGTCGGTGTCCGGGTCACTCACGATCACCGGGTCACTGGCGCCGCTGGCCGACAACGGTGGGCCGACGCCGACGATGGCCCTGTTGCCGGGGTCGCCCGCGATCGGGCTGGTCACCGGCGCCCTGGGCGGTGGGTTGCCGGCGGTGTGCGGAACTCCCGATCAGCGTGGGGTGCTACGCCCGGCGGCGGCGTGTGACGCGGGGGCATTCCAAACCCAGCAGGTGACTCCGGCCGCACCGACGTTCACAGACAACGTGTGCGCCGCTACCGGACCGGCCGGCGCGAGCTACACGATCCCCTCGATGACCGGAGTGGACTACCTCGTCAACGGCGGCCCCACCCCCGCGACTGCCGGCACGCACCCGGCGCCGGACGGCTCCACGCTCACGATCACCGCGCAACCCCAGGCCGGGTATGTGCTCACTGGCGCAACCAGCTGGACACACATCTACCCGGCGACACCCAGCTGCCCGCAGACCATCACGTTCACCACCACACCACCGACCAACGCCGTCGTCGGCGGCACGTACACCGTGGCCGCGACCGGCGGTGGGTCCGGGCAAGCCGTGATCTTCAGTTCGGGCTCGCCGGCGATCTGCACGGTCACCGGCACAACCGTGCACTTCATCGCCGCCGGAGCGTGCGTGGTGAACGCCAACCAGGCCGGCGACGCCAACTACAACCCCGCATCCCAGATAGCACAGACGATCACCATCGCCGCGGTCCCCACGCCCCCGAGCAGCACTCCCCCGACCCAGCCGACGCCTCAACCCTCCGGCAGCGGACTCGCCGACACCGGCACACTGACGATCGAACTGACCCTGCTCGCTGTCCTGCTCGTCGCGGGTGGTGGGTTGGTGCTGCTGCTCGGCCGGCGGCCGCGGTACGGGCGCGTTCACAGGCCGAGGAATGCACCTTGGAGCAGACCTGACTGAGCTCGACCGGCCGTATCTGCACAACTACCCGGACCATTCCGAGGCGAGCATCGCGAAGTCGATCTCGTCGGTCCACTCGCCCTTGAACCACTCGTTCTGGACGAGATACGCCTCCTGCCGCATGCCGAGCCGGCGCAGCACTGCGGCGGATGCCTGGTTGCGAGCGTCGATGCGGGCAACCACTCGGTGCAGCCGCAGCTGGTCGAAGGCGAGGCCCAGTAGAGCGCGCGCGGCCTCGGTCGCGTAACCGTTGCCCGCGAATACCGGATCGAACACGTAGCCGATCTCTCCTGCCATGTGCTCGCGGCTGTGCCACATCAGGATGATGTCGCCGACCACCGCGCCGTCCGAGCGCCGCTCGACCGCGAGCTGGATGTTGCCCGGCTCGTCGAGGCTGGAGCGGGCTTCGGCCAGCACCTGCTCGACGCGCTCGAGCGTGCGAGGCTCATAGGGGATGTAGCGGCACACCTCGGCCAGCGACTGATAGCGGTGCAGCGCCGGCGCATCGGCGGCGGCTACCGGACGCAGCAACAGCCGCTCGGTCAGGATCGGGTACGCAGGATGAAGCACGTGGACCATATTCACGCAGGACGGAACTGCGTGGCGACACAGGACGCGACTTGCGCACTGATCGACGGCTCAGGCACGCGATCACAGAACTAGACGGTCGGCTGCGCCCGCAGGTGAGGAAAGATCGTTTCCGCTAGCGTGGCGTCTTATGAGTGTCGAATCCTCCGCCGGGCCGCTGACCATCGCGGACAGAAAGCTGGACGCCGGAGTGCTGAGGATCGCTGGGGTCGTCGTCCTTGGTGCGATCATGTCGATCCTGGACATCACGGTGGTCAGCGTCGCGCTGCCCACGTTCCAGAGCGTCTTCCACACGAGCTACGCGAATGTGGCGTGGACGATGACCGGCTACACGCTCGCGCTCGCTACTGTCATCCCACTGTCCGGCTGGGCGGCCGACCGGTTCGGCACCAAGCGGCTGTACATCACCGCGCTGATCCTGTTCGTTCTCGGCTCCGCGTTGTGCAGTACCGCGTGGAACATCGGCTCGCTGATCACGTTCCGGGTCTTGCAGGGGCTCGGCGGCGGCATGTTGATGCCGGTTGGCATGACGATCATGACGCGCGCCGCCGGGCCGGAGCGGATCGGCCGGGTGATGGCAGTGCTCGGGGTGCCGATGCTGCTCGGCCCGATCGCCGGGCCGATCCTGGGCGGTTGGCTGATCGATGCCGCCAGCTGGCATTGGATCTTTCTGATCAACGTGCCGATCGGCGCCGCGGCGCTGGTGTACGCGTTGCTGGTGCTGCCGAAGGACACCCCGAGCCCGTCCGAGCCGTTCGACTACCTCGGCATGGTGCTGCTCTCGCCCGGACTGGCCCTGTTCCTGTTCGGGGTCTCCTCGATCCCGGCGGAGGGGACGGTTGCGGCCGCCCGGGTGCTGCTCCCGGGCGTCATCGGGCTGCTGTTGACGATCGGCTTCGTGTTGCACGCGCTGCGCACCGAGCATCCGCTGATCGAGCTGCGGTTGTTCAAGAACGGGCAGCTGACGATCTCGACGATCGCCATGTTCCTGTTCGCGATCGCGTTCTTCGGCGCGGGGCTGCTCATCCCCAGCTACTTCCTGCAGGTGCGCGGCCAGGACACCCTGCACGCCGGCCTGCTGGTGGCACCACAGGGCATCGGCGCCATGCTGACGATGCCGATCGCCGGACTGCTGGCCGACAAGATCGCGATCAGCAAGATCGTGGTGCCCGGGCTCGCGCTCATCACAGCCGGGATGGCCGTACTCACCCAGGTGGACGCCCACACGTCCTACGCGTTGATCCTGGGCGTGCTGTTCGTCATGGGGCTGGGCATGGGCGCCACCATGATGCCGCTGTTCACCGCATCGCTGCAGACGCTGAGCGGCCCCACGATCGCCCGCGGCTCGACGCTGATGAACATCATGCAGCAGATCGCCAGCTCGATCGGCGCCGCGGTGATGTCGGTCGTGCTGACCAACCAGGAGAAGAACTCGCCATTCGCGCTGCTGGCGATCTCCTCGCGTAGCAACAAGACGATCGTCGACAAGCTCACCCCGGCGCAGCTTGCCCAGGGCTTCGCGGACACCGCGCACGGCTTCGCCATCACCTTCACGGTGGCGCTGGTGATCATCGCGGTCACCCTCGTGCCCGCCTTGCTGTTGCCGCACCGCAAGCTCGAGCCGCAGCGCCCGGCCGCGACTGCCGAGGC
>JAODNL010000032.1 GCA_025465405.1 Pseudonocardiales bacterium
CTCAAGCTCGGTAAGACGCTCGACGAGGCGACGCTGGCCATTCGCAAGACGCACGAGGGCGCGGCACCGCTGTTCACGGACGCGCAGGTCACGATCACCCAGGTCAACTCGCAGCTGGATCACGTCGAGGGGATCGCGAAGAACGTCAACTCGATGACCACGAACGTCGCGGCGCTGACGTCGATCGTCTCCAGCACGCTCGGCAGCCCGCTGATCAAAGCGGCGGCGTTCACCTACGGCGTGCGCAAGACCGTCAGCGATCGCCGCGACGCGGAGATCGTGCGCGCCGCGCGGCGCAAGCACCGCGTGGCGCGGGCAGCTCAGAAGGACGCGCGCTGATGCGCCGCCTGTTCTGGCTCGTCATGGGCATCACGATCGGCGCCCTGCTCGTCCGCAAGCTGTCGAAGGCGGCCGCGCGGATGACGCCGAGCGGCATGGCGCAGGGGCTGTCCGCCAGCCTCTCCGACCTCGCCGACTCGGTCCGGGTCTTTGCCGGCGATGTCCGCGCCGCCATGACCGAGCGGGAGACAGAGCTGCGTACCGCGACCGGTCTCGACGGTGAGTTGGGCACCGTCGACAGATGAGAACCGCGGAGATCAGGCGGCGGTTTCTCGGCCACTTCGAAGCGAACGGGCACGCGGTCGTCCCGAGCGTGCCGTTGCCGTTCGAAGATCCGAACTTGCTGTTCGTCAATGCCGGCATGGTGCAATTCGTGCCGTACTTCGTCGGACAGCTGGCGGCGCCGTGGCCGCGCGCGACGAGCATCCAGAAATGCATCCGCACGCTGGACATAGACGAGGTCGGAAAGACGACCCGGCACGGCACGTTCTTCCAGATGAACGGCAACTTCAGCTTCGGCGACTACTTCAAGGACCAGGCCATCCAACTCGCCTGGGAGCTGTCGACGAAGCCGATCGACGAGGGCGGCTTCGGCCTGGACGGCGACCGGATCTGGGCGACGGTCTACCTCGACGACGACGAGGCGATCGACATCTGGCACAAGTCGATCGGGTTGCCGATCGAGCGGATCGTCCGGCGGGGCATGGACGACAACTTCTGGTCGATGGGCATACCCGGTCCGTGCGGCCCGTGCAGCGAGCTGTACTACGACCGCGGACCCGACTACGGACGAGCAGGTGGTCCTGAAGTCGACGAGGACCGCTACATGGAGTACTGGAACCTCGTCTTCATGCAGAACGAGCGCGGCCCGTCGACCGGTCCGGGCAAATCGGACTTCCCGATCCTCGGTGAGCTGCCGGCGAAGAACATCGACACCGGTATGGGTATGGAGCGGGTGGCCACGCTGCTGCAGGGCGTCGACAACCTGTACGAGATCGACGAGACGCGCCCGATCCTGCAGCGTGCGGCCGACCTGTCCGGCAAGGTCTACGGCGCGCACTCCGGGCACGCGGCCAGCGAATCGCACCCTGACGACGTGCGGCTGCGGGTGATCGCCGACCACGTGCGCACCGGACTCATGCTGATCGGTGACGGCGTGACACCCGGCAACGAGGGCCGCGGCTACGTGTTGCGCCGCATCCTGCGCCGGGCAGTGCGGTCGATGCGGCTGCTCGGCTTCGAGGAGCCGGCGCTGCCGCACCTACTGCCGGTTGCTCGCGACTGCATGGCGCCGTCCTACCCGGAGGTTGCCGACGATTTCGAGCGCATCGCCACCTACGCCTACGCGGAGGAGGACGCGTTCCTGGCGACCCTGCGCACCGGGACGTCGATCTTCGACGTGGCGGTTTCGGAGACGAAGCGCTCCGGTGGCGTGCAACTGCCCGGCGACAAGGCGTTCCAGCTGCACGACACGTACGGATTCCCGATCGACCTCACGCTGGAGATGGCCGCGGAGCAAGGTATCTCCGTCGACGAGGCGGGCTTCCGGCGGCTGATGGCTGAGCAGCAGGCCCGGGCCAAGGCCGACAGCCGCGCGAAGAAGACCGCGCACAGCGACCTGTCGGTGTACCGCTCCGCACTGGATGCCGGCAGCGTCGAGTTCACGGGTTACCGCGAGGTGACGCGCGAGGCGCGGATCACCGCGATCATCGGTCCGGCCGGCCTGCTGCCCGCGGCCGGGGAGGGTGACGAGGTCGAGCTCGTGCTCGATGCCACGCCCTTCTACGCCGAGGGCGGTGGCCAGCAGCCCGACTGGGGACGGCTGTCGGTCAACTCGCCCGGCCGCGAGGCGGAGCTGACCGTCGTCGACGTGCAGTCACCGCTGCCGGGGCTGATCACGCACCGGGCGACGGTGCTGTCCGGCGAGGTGCGGCCCGGTGACATCGCCCTCGCCCAGGTGGACGTCAACCGGCGCGCGTCGGTCTCGCGCAGTCACTCCGCCACCCATCTGCTGCACGCCGGCCTGCGCCGCTCGCTGGGCGATTCCGCCGCCCAGGCCGGTTCGCTCAACGCGCCCGGCCGCTTGCGGTTCGACTTCAAGACACCGTCGGCCGTGCCGCCGAGCGTGCTCGGCGACGTCGAGGCCGAGATCAACGAGGTGCTGTTGCGCGACCTCGAGGTGCGCTGGTTCGTCACCGACCAGACCGAGGCACGTCGCATCGGGGCGATCGCGATGTTCGGCGAGAAGTACGGCGACCGGGTGCGGGTCGTGGAGATCGGCGAGTACTCGCGGGAGCTGTGTGGCGGCACGCATGTCGAGCGCAGCGCGATGATCGGCATGGTGAAGCTGCTCGGCGAGGCGTCGATCGGATCCGGCGTGCGCCGCGTCGAGGCGCTCGTCGGGCTGGACGCGTTCCGGTACTTGGCGCGCGAGCACGCGCTGGTGCATCAGCTGTCCACCGAGTTCAAGGCGCAGCCCGAGGAGCTGCCCGAGCGCATCAACGGCGTGCTGGAGCGGTTGAAGACCGCCGAGCGCGAGCTGGATCGGCTGCGTGCGGCGGCGGTGCTGTCGAGCGCCGGCTCGCTCGCCGCCGGTGCGCAGAATCTGGACGGCGTGCGGTTCGTCGCGGCTGAGGCGCCGGCGGGGGTGAGCGGGAACGACCTGCGCTCGCTCGCGCTGGACGTGCGCGGCCGGCTTCCTGCCGACGCTCCGGCTGTCGTGTTGCTGGCCTCGCCGGCCGACGCCGGGGGAGTGAGCTTCGTCGCGGCCGTGAACGACGCGGGTCAGGCCGCGGGCCTGTCCGCGGGTGAACTCGTGCGGGCCTTCGCGCCCGTGCTCGGTGCCCGTGGCGGCGGCAAGGCCGATCTGGCCCAGGGCGCCGGCGGCGAGGCCGCGAAACTCCAGGACGCGTTCGCCGCCGCGAAGGACGCGATCCACGCGCGATGACCGCACGCGGACGATGGATCGGCGTCGACGTGGGGACGGTGCGGGTGGGCGTCGCCCGCAGCGACCCGCACGGCGTGCTGGCCAGCCCGCTCGTCACGCTCACCCGCGATGCCCGGGGCAACCGCGACGTCGTCGACCTGGCCGAACTGGTCCGCGACTGCGAGGCGGTCGGCGTGGTCGTGGGCCTGCCGCGCACGCTGCGTGATCGCGAGGGTCCGTCGGCGGCCATGGCCCGCGAGTACGCGGCGGTGCTTGCTGTTGCGATTAGTCCGATTCCGGTGGAATTTGTGGACGAGCGGCTGACCACGGTGACTGCGGAGCGTAAGCTCTCGCAGGGCGGCATGGGCAGTCGGGCACGGCGCGCCGTGATAGATCAGGCCGCGGCGGTTGAACTGCTGCAACACTGGCTCGACACCAATCAGCCATAACCATGAGTGGGGCACAGCGCGCAAGGGACTCGCACGACGGGGCGACGAGGACGGAGTACGCAGGCGTGGTGCACGGCGAGCGCGAATCGCTGACCGAGGATCCGCATACCCTGCTGTTCGGTCACGACGACCTCGAGCACGGTGACCCGGACCAGCTGCGGGTACCCCGCTCGCTTGCCCGGGCCGACCATCGTCACCGTCGCCGGGTGCGCCGCAGCCGAGGCGCGTTCGCGGTCATGGCGTCGTTCGTGATCGTGGTGATCGTGGTGATCGGCTACGTCAGCTACCGCGCATACGTGAATCGCTATCACCCGAAGGACTACGCCGGTGCGGGGTCCGGCTCGGTCATGATCACGGTGAAGTCCGGCGATGGCGCTACCGACATCGGCAAGACGCTCGACGGTGCCGGGGTCGTCGCCAGCTCACGGGCATTCACCAACGCTGCCCAGCACGACAGTCGATCTCAAGGCATCTCGCCGGGCACGTACAAGCTGCACAAGAACATGTCGGCCAAGGACGCACTCACGCTGATGCTCGATCCCACGTCGCGGATGAGCAACGGAGTGGTCGTGTTCGAGGGGGCCACGGTGATGGACGTGGCTTCGCCGCTGGCGAAGGCGGTGGGCGTCGACGTCGCCACTGCCAAGGCTGCGATCAAGGACGTATCCGAGCTCAACCTGCCGAGTGGCTACAGCCGCGGTGGTTCCCCGCCCAGCTCCGTCGAAGGCTTCCTGTACCCGGCCACGTACACGTTCGACGCCGGCACGAAACCGGTCGACGCGCTCACCGAGATGATCACCAAATTCATCGACGAGGACCGCTCCAATGGCTTCGCCGCCCGGGCCAAGGCGGTGCATCTCACGCCGTACGACGCGCTGATCATCGCCTCGATCGCCGAGAAGGAAGCCAAGGTCGCCGCGGACTATCCGAAGGTGGCGCGCGTGATCCTCAACCGCATCGCCAAGAGCATGCCGCTGCAGATCGATGCCACGAGCGCGTACGCGGCGAAGCTGCTGAATCTGGATCCGACGAAGGTGATCTACGCAAAGATCAACTCGCCGTACAACACGTATACCCACGCCGGCCTACCGCCGACACCGATCAGCAGCCCTGGCTCGGAGGCCTTGACCGCGGCCATCAAGCCGGCCGCCGGCGACTGGCTTTACTACGTCAACGGTGACAAGAAGGGCGACCTCTACTTCACGAACAACCAGACGGACTTCGCCACCGCGGTACAGAAGTGCCGCGAGAACAACTGGGGTTGTGGCTAGCCGATCGCACGCGGCGGTGCTGGGCCGTCCGATCGGGCACTCGCTGTCGCCGGTGCTGCATCGCGCCGCGTACCGGGCGCTGGGTCTGGACTGGACCTATGAGGCGATCGACTGCGGCGTCGACGACCTGGCTGCGGTACTCGGCCGGCGCAGCGACTGGGCCGGGTTCTCGTGCACGATGCCGCTGAAGCATGTCGCCCTTCAGGTTGCCGACGACATCCGTCCGGTCGCCCGCGCGGTCGGTGCCGCCAACACGTTGCTGCCGCGCTCGGAGGGCGGCTGGATCGCCGAGAACACCGACGTCGCGGGAATCGTCGCGGCCCTGTCTCAACCACCGGCGCTCACCGGGCGGGTGACCTTGCTGGGCGCGGGAGGCAGTGCCCAGGCGGTGCTCGTGGCCTTGGCCCAGCTGGGTGTTCGCCGGTGTGGCGTGCTCGTCCGCGACGCCGGCCGCGCCGCGCGGTTGCGGGCGACCGCGACCGAAGTGGGGATCGCGATCGAGCTCGGCGAGCTGGCCGCGGACTCAGCCGCGCTGACTGCCGACCTCGTGGTCTCGGCGCTGCCCGCCGGCGCGGCTGACCCGCTGGCCGGCCGGGCCTGGTCGGGCGAGCAGGCGGTGCTCGACGTCGTCTACGACGGGTGGCCGACGCCGCTGGCGGCGGCCGTGGCCGCCGCGGGCGGGACGGTGCGCAGTGGCGCGCTCATGCTGCTGCACCAGGCCGCGGCTCAGGTCGAGCTGATGACGGGCGAGCCGGCACCGCTCGAGGCGATGCGGGCCGCCCTGCTCGCCGCGTCGCCGAACTGCGGCGCCTGACCGCCCGCCCGCGACCTGTTTTCCCCGCTGGGCGCCGTTTGACGGCCGGAAATCGGCAGCCAGCGGGGAA
>JAODNL010000039.1 GCA_025465405.1 Pseudonocardiales bacterium
CTTGAGCTGTTCGATACGGGCATGCACCTCGGCCTGGGACCCGACGCCTCCGACGAGTGTCGTGGTCGCGTCCGTGACGGTCACCCGGCGGATCTGGCCGAGCTGGTCGAGCCGGACCGATTCAAGGCTGAGTCCGGCCTCCTGCGTGATGACCTGGCCGCCCATCCATACCGCCAGATCACTCAGTTCGGCGATGCGGCGGTGGCCGAAGCCCGGCGCGCGGACCACGACCGACCGGAACGTGTCGTGCACGTTGTTCGCGACGAGCATGCCCAACGCGGGACCCTCGACGTTCTGCGCGAAGACCACCAGCTGCCGGCCCGACTTGGTCACCTGCTCGAGCACTGGCATCAGCTCCTGCACCCGCGAGATCTTCTCGCTGGTGAGCAGGACGTAGGGGTTGTCGAAAACGGTCTCCATCCGCTCGCGGTCGGTGACCATGTATGGCGAGATGTAACCGTTGTCGATCTCGATGCCGTCGACGTAACTGACGTCCAGCCCGAACGTGGGCGACTCCTCCACTGTCACGATCCCACCGCGGCCAACTCTGCTGATCGCGGCAGCGATGATCTCGCCGATCTGCCTGTCGTTGTTGGCCGACAGAGTCGCGACGTTGGCCAGGTCGGAGTCGCCGCCCACCGGCGTGGCGTGCTCGCTGAGCCGAGCCAGCACCGACTCGACGGCCGCCTCGATCCCGGTCTTGAGCAGGATCGGGTTGGCTCCGGCGTCGACCGCGCGCAGCCCCTCGCGCACCATCGCCTGGGCCAGGACGGTCGCGGTCGTCGTCCCGTCACCGGCAACGCCGTTGGTCTTGGTGGCCACCTCCTTCACCAGCTGCGCGCCCATGTTCGCGAACGGGTTGCGCAGTTGGATCTCGCGGGCGATCGTGACCCCGTCGTTCGTTATGGTCGGGGCGCCGACGAGCTTCTCGATCACCGCGTTGCGCCCCTTGGGGCCGAGGGTCACCTTGACCGCATCGGCAAGCGCATTGACGCCGGCCTCCAGCAACTGCCGAGCTTCCGCGTCGAACCTCAGGTCCTTGGCCATGACGTCTTCCTCCGTGAGCTGGGTGGGTTAGGGCACGAGAATCGCCCGGCCGCGGACCTTGCCGTGGTCGAGGTCGTCGAGGGCCTGGCCGAAATCGGCCAGAGGGTAGGTGGAGGTATGCAGGGTGACCCTGCCCTCGGCAGCGAGCACCATCAGCTCGGCCAGGTCGTTGTACGAGCCGACCAGGTTGCCGATGAAGTTGACCTCGGTCGAGATGATGTCGATCGTCGGCACGCTCAGCGTGCCGCCGTAACCGATGACGTAATAGTTGCCGTTGCGACGCAGGGTCGCGACCCCGTCCTCGATCGCCCCGCCCTCGCCGACAAAATCGATCACGGCCTCGGCACCGTGGCCTCCGGTCAGCTCCAGTATCTGCTCGACGTGACTGCCATCCGCGACGACCGTGTGGTCGGCACCGAGATCACGTGCGAGCGCGAGCGCGTCAGCATTGCGGTCGACGACGATCATCTCGACCGACGAGAGAGCGCGCAGCACCTGCACGCCGATGTGGCCGAGGCCGCCGGCGCCGATGACCAACGCCCGGTCGCCCGGCCGGAGCTTGCGCGCGGCCTTCGCGACCGCGTGGTAAGCCGTCAGCCCGGCGTCGGCGAGCGCCGCGACGTCGACGGGCTCCAGCGAGTCGTCGAGCTTGATGGTGGCGCGGGCCGTCGTCTTGAGGTACTCGGCGTACCCGCCATCGCTGTCGATTCCCGGGAACGACGAGTCGGTGCAGTGCACGTCGTCGCCGTCGCGGCAGGCGCGGCACAGGCCGCACGTCACCAAAGGGTGCAGTATCACCGCGTCGCCGACGGCGACATTGGTGACCGCACTGCCTACCGCCGCGACCCACCCGGCGTTCTCGTGTCCAAGCGTGTACGGCAGCGCAACGCCACTCTTGTCGGCCCATTGGCCTTCGATGATGTGCAGGTCGGTGCGGCAGACCCCCGCGCCGCCGATCCTGACCACGACGTCCAGCGGCGAGGTGACCTCCGGATCCGCGACGTCTACCAACTCCGGCGTCACCTCGTACTTGGATAACTGGATTGCTTTCATGCCGTCGCCTCCTCGCCGTCTCCGCGCGGTCGTTGATCGGCAGCTGACTGTGGGTAGCGGGTGGTCAGGAGCCCGCGGCAGAAGTCGGAATTGCCCTCGATGCTCACGCGCACGGTGCGCGCGTACCGCAATCGCATCGACACGTCTTCCGGTGCGATCGGAGTGCCCTCCTCGTCGACGAGCAGCAGGGCGTCGTTGTCGGTCGGCAGTCCGATATCGGCGCGCCGACGGCGCAGGCGGCCGCGCTCGGGCTCGCTGAGGTCACGCAGCGTCGCCGTGGGCAGCGCTTCGAGCTCCCAGCCCGCCGCGATGAGGTGGCGGCTTGCGCGCTCCAGGCAGGCCACGTGCGCCTTGCGCCGGAACACCATGCGCAGCTCGTCGAGTTCGGCCGCGGCCTCGGACCCGTACGTTGCGACAAAGCCCGCCTGCGCGGCGACCCCGGCATTGATCCGTGCGGAGTCGTGGTGATCCTCGAGCCGGATGTCAGCCGACCGCACCCCCCGCACCGCCGCGACGGCGTCGTAGGCGTCCGACGTCATCAGATACGCGAAGTTCGGTGAACAGAAGGCCGTGGGCAGGCGCAACCGCACGTCCGCGTGTCCGTCGCGCACGATACAAGACGTGACGAAGCCGAGATCGGTGATGGGCTCGTCGAGCTCGGGGTCGCGGACGGTGCCCAACGCGGTACGAACCGCGTCGAGCACGTCCGCATCGGCGAGGCGCAGCAGGCTGGTCATACCGATGCGCCCACCGCGACCTCGGCCTCGGGCTCGGCCGGAATCTTGATCGCCAGTTCGTGCGGCACCTCGAGGTCATAGAGCGCCGCGGCATTGAGCCCGAGAATCTTCCGCTTCACATCGGTGGTCAGCTGCGGATATTCCGTCATATCGGCAGGGATCGC